>JARLJJ010000096.1 GCA_031291275.1 Formivibrio sp. | reverse complement strand
TATGCCGAGCCAGGCAGCACGCTGCCTCAAGGGCGATCGTAGCGGGACCATCGGTCTAATCGTTCCGAGTATCGCGGATCCATTTTTTTCAAGCTGTGCAGAGGTTGTGCAGAGCGTTGCACGTGCCAATGACTCACTACTCATTGTGGCCACGACACAGAACGATCCCCATGCCGAGGTCGACGACCTGAACGTGTTGATCCGCCATCGGGTGGATGGCCTGATCATCGCACCCGCTAATTCGCAAAGCCAACAGTTAAGTGACATACTCCGCCGGGCTGCGGTTCCGGTGGTGGCTATAGACCGGCCGTTGACCGGTTTGCCCATTCCTTCTGTTGTGGCCGATAACTTCAACGGTGCCTATTCTGCTACGCGGCATCTCATGGATCACCACTATAAGCGCATTGTTTGCCTAACCGGGGAGACGACGCTTTACTCGATTCGAGAGCGGATTCGTGGGTACCGCAAGGCGGTCGAATCCGCCGGTCTTGCGTGTATTCTCGACACTTCAGTCAAAGACTATAAGTCAGCCAAATATGCTGTCGAAAGCCTGCTCGCAAGAGCCGATCCGCCCGATGCAATTTTTACGCTCAAGAACAGCACGACGATATACGCTTTCGAAGCACTTGAAGAACTCAATATCCCTGTGCCGGATTGTGTTGCATTATTGGGCTATGATGACTTTGAGCTTGCCGCTACAGTTCGCCCATCCATCACAGTAGTTCAACAACCTATAGAAGAAATTGGACGTATCGCCGCTGAGCTACTCTTTGAACAACTCCTCAGCGGGCATAGATTCAGCTGGCCTACCGGTTCAGTACGGCCTCAGCAGGTCAAACTTGCGACGCGTCTCATCCGGAGGCGTTCCTGCGGATGCCCGCAACCTGAGGCCCAAGCAGAGCGTTCGCAGCAGGCAGGGCAGAGGGACAGCGGCAGGGTGCTTCGCTCGATGCAAGAGCGCTGATGGGTGGATGAACGCAGACTGCACTCCCACGGTCCATTCATCGGAGGTAGCCTGTCTGGAATTATGTGGAAATCTTCGAATCATACGTCATCTCCGGACGTAAAGTGGCCATTGTGTTCGACCCCATGGGAACCACAGATTCACCAATGAGCGGCAGCGCCGATCGTAGAGCGCCAGTTTTTTTGCGTCTCCGGTTAATTCAGTAAGATATTTAGTTTCTTAATGATGCGGTGACGATGAACGCGCAACGGCTCAATGGCCTACGCCGCAGCGCTGGTCTCTATTGACAATCCGAGCCCCATTTCCTAGACTTCTTTGGGATGTGGAATCGATACCATAGAAACATATGCAATAGAGAAACTAAACACATCCTTGCTTTGCTGTCGAGGACAACCCCGCTAAGAGCACATTCACTATGGATGTGACGGTTTGCCTTAGGGGAGAAAAAACGATGTTGTCAAAAGTGCCGAAAGGGAGGAATTTCCGAGGCCATGAAGTCAATTTTGAAATCAGTAATCATTCCGTTATTACTTATCCCGCTCGTATTGAGCCTAACCCCCAGATCGTTTGCCCAAAGCGCAGACACAGGAGCCATATTTGGAACGGTCAGTGACAATATGGGTGCTGTGCTGCCGGAAGTTAAAGTAACGCTTACTGACGAGAGAACCAGCGTCGTGCGGTCTCACGAGACCAACGGTTCCGGGTTCTACGACTTTGAAGCGCTTCCAAGCAGCGAATACACGGTCGTTATTCAGCGTGATGGTTTTAAGTCGTCAACGACCCAGCATGTTATTGTGAACCCAGGCCAACGCCGGGACGTATCTACTCAAATGACGGTCGGAAGCATCAGTACATCCGTGACCGTCGAGGCAAATCCTCTAGAAGTCAAAACAGAAACATCTGACAACTCAGCGACGGTTGACTCACAGGAAATCTCAACACTGCTCGTCAACGGCCGGAATTTCGAGTCGCTGGCAACCCTGGTTCCTGGCGTAAACAATACGAACGGAAATAACCAGTACAGTGGCGGCGGGTTAACTTCATCCACCTCATTGGCCATTGGCGGTAGCGGCATCGACAATACCACGTATGAGATCGATGGCGTCTACAACATGAATACGGGCAACTATAACAACATCAATATCACGCCATCTATGGATGTGATATCTGAGTTCTCGGTGTTGAAGTCGAACTACAGCGCACGTTATGGAACCGCATCTTCGAGCGTCGTGCTTGTAGATACAAAGGCTGGAACCAGTTCCTATCATGGAACCGCCTGGAACTACTTCCGCAACGACGCAATGGATGCGAGTTCCTACTATAGCCAGGGCGAAAAGACAAAGCTGCGCCAGAACATCTATGGCTACAGTCTTGGAGGTCCGCTCCAGATTCCCAAAATCTACAACTGGGATCGCAAGAAGCAGACATTCTTCTTCGCCTCCGACGAGTGGTGGTCCAAATCTGTTGGCGACTCAAGGACCACGAACGTAATCACAACTCTCATGCGCACTGGCGACCTCACGGGGAGCAGAGGCATGCCTGCAGTTACCACAACCAACCCTTTTGGTGCTCTTGGTATGACGCCTACGGGGCAACAGTTGTTGGCAGCGCAAGGAAAGACAAACTGCATTTCCTCTCTATACACCCTGAACGCGGATTGTCTCGACAAGGATGCCTTGACGATTTTGAAGGCATATCAGCCTACTGAGAACGCATCCAACGCGAACTTCAACTACATCAATAACAAGCCTGATACCTTTTCAGAGATCGACCACGACTATCGCATCGATCATAACTTCAGCCCCAATGAGAGCTTGACCGGGCGGTTGATGTATGAGCAGACCGACAGCTTCTCCCCGGCATCGACCTGGGGCGGTGGCAGTGTACCTACGATCAATACATCGATCTTCACCAGTGGTTTGAATGCCATGGTGCGCCTAACATCTTCACTGACGCCGACAATCGTCAATTCTGTAAGCGCAGCCGAGACTTTCGACAAGCCCAGGCTCCACGCCAGCAACGCACCGTACCCGGCCGACGTCAATATCGCTCTTTACTATCCGGATGCCAATACTACAAATCAGATCCCGAATATTGGTGTCTCGAGCTATGACTCGATCGGCGTTGGCGTTCTACCAGTAAATGCCAGCGATGGTGAAGGCATCATCAACGACGACGTTACCGTTGTTCGTGGAAAGCACACCCTGCAGGCGGGCGGCTTCTATGTCTTCGGAATCAAGAACCAGATTACGACCAACACGCCGTGGGGAAGCCTTACCTTCGACGGAAACTACACCGGAAGCGGAGCTGCTGACTTTCTGCTAGGGCTCCATCATGGGTTCAATCAGCCCGCAGAGAAACCCCACTATTCGGCGCACTATCGCTCCACCGAGTTCTATGTCCAGGACGACTGGAAGGCAACCCCCCGCCTGGTACTGAACG
>JARLJJ010000665.1 GCA_031291275.1 Formivibrio sp. | reverse complement strand
GGAGCTGAAGGCTGGCTTCCAGATTGGCACCGTGCTGTTTCTTCCGTTTCTTATCGTCGACATGGTCGTTGCTTCCATTACTACTTCGGTAGGCATGCTTCAGTTGCCGCCAGTCGTGATATCAACTCCGCTCAAGCTGCTGCTCTTCCTCATGGAGGATGGATGGCATCTCCTGATCGGTTCGTTAATGAGGAGTTTTAACTGAGATATGGAAGTCGATCAGGTTGTATTCCTAGGCCGCACGATGTTGCAGGAGGTTGTGATCCTGGCTGGACCCACGCTGGCCGTAGCGATCCTCGTGAGTCTTCTGGTTAACATCGCCCAGGTTCTAACGTCGTTGCAGGATATGACCGTATCGACAGTCGCGCGCTTGATTGCGACCGGCGGCGCCCTATTCGTTTTGATGCCGTGGATGTGGCGTCACCTTGCAAATTACACGCTCGCTACCTTCACTGATTTTCATGCGTACTTGAAATGATTGAGATACCCCTCATTTCGATCATCGCCGGCTTGCTCACTATCAGTGTGCGGCTCTCGGGGCTCATGCTCTTCGCGCCGTTCTTCAGCAGCATCGCGATTCCCGTTCGCATCAAGGCGGTTCTAGTTTTGGCGCTGACCTTGCTCCTGTATCCGGCGGTGGGTCACGAGATTGCTGGGCAGACGCTGGCAAATTGGCCGTTCATGGTGTTCACAGAGTTCCTCATCGGCGTGGGCATGGGGATAGCGACCAATGTTGTGTTCGAGGCTGTCCAGCTCACCGGCCAGGTACTCGGCGTTCAAATGGGCTATTCGCTCGTAAACATCCTCGATCCGCAAAGCCAGGTCGATACCACGGTCGTTGCCGTGTTCTATCAGAGCATCGTGATGCTCCTGTTTTTGCGCATGGATGTGCACTACTGGCTTCTGCGTGCAGTGGGCAACAGTTTTCGTTATGTTCCGCCCGGCACCGCACATCTGAGCGGCCTGTTTACCATGTCAATTCTGAATACGGTTGGCGATATGTTCGGCCTGGGCATTCAGATTGCGGCCCCGGTCCTTTCAGCCACGCTGGCGGCTGATATTGTCCTCGGGCTTCTCTGCAAAGCTTCTCCGCAAATCCCGCTCATGTTGCTTGGACCTGCGGTGAAGAGTCTGCTGGGAATTTTCGTTTTGATTGCCACGTTGAAATATTGGCCCGACCTGTTCCACCGGCTGTTCATGGACGCGGTGACAAACGGCGAGCGCGTATTTCATTTGGCGGGTTGAGAATAGATGGCGGATTCGAGCAAAACCGAACAGGCAACACCACGGCATCGCAAACAGGCGAGAGACCGAG
>JARLJJ010000664.1 GCA_031291275.1 Formivibrio sp. | reverse complement strand
GATGACACCGGCACCACCAACTGGCTCAATGATGCGACGATGATTTCCAACACCTGCTATGTGGTCGGCGACTATGGCACGGTTCTGGCCAGTACGGATTTCATCGAATGGGCCAGGGTACCCACCATCACGCAGCTCTCGCTCTATGGCGCCGCGACGCAAGACGGCCAACTCGCGGTGGTCGGGTTGGATGGCACCATTCTGCGCAGCCAGGTCCTACCCCTCACCAATGCGATCAATATCGTTGCCTATTCACAGGCCGATGGCGACAACGTCTTTCTCCTCGCCGGCATTGTAGACCAGGAATGCACCCTTGATTCCACCACGAATCTGCTCGCCAACTGGACGACCGGCCCCCTGCTGGACTTCCTCTACGGCGACGGCACCATCGAAGTCATCCAAGAGCTCGGCACCAATTCCCCGCCGCAACAGTTTTATCGGTGCACTCTTGTGCCCTGACGTCAGAACTTCAATTGGGGGCTAAACCCAATTCCGCGCCACCCACCTTGGGTGAAAGCCCCCAAACCAGATATTTGGCCAGCAGCTCCGGGCAATGAAACGGCTGTATCTATCTCACAAATAGGTGTTTGCACAAGTTAGATTCCCGTGGCATGGAGGGTGCTAAAGCAGTTGTGCCAATAGGAATCGGTCAATAAGTCCGGCGGCCCATTCCCGTGCAGACCAAGTCGTGCCGGAAAAACCAAATGCAATTGAACAACATCATGAAAGCAAAAAAACGTCTCATTCTCGGAATCGCCAGCATCGCTGCCGTTGTGGCGACTGCCTACACCTCCACGGCAGCGGAAACCAATGTGTTCAAGACCTACCGCACCACCGGTTATTTCGTGGGCCTGAGCCAGGGCACGAATGCCGTGACGGATAAACTCATGTACGACAAGGCGAATTTCGCCGGGCATAATCTGGTGAACTTGGCCATGGGCCGCGGCCTTACCAACACCAACTTCCCGGATCAAGTCATGGCCTTGACTTTTGCCTGCGACCTCAGTTCGGCGAACCTGGTGGTCTGGGATCT
>JARLJJ010000663.1 GCA_031291275.1 Formivibrio sp. | reverse complement strand
GGACCTGAGCGGAACGGTAGGTGGTGCCGGTGGAATCGGGGGCCTGCTGGCCCGGACCGACAACAACGGAAGCGCCTATTACCATACAGACGGCAATGGAAACGTGACGATGCTGGTGGATGGGTCGGGAAAAATGGTGGCGCAGTATCTCTACGACAGTTTTGGAAACACGCTGGGGATATGGGGCCCATTGGGAACGGTCAACACCTACCGCTTTTCGAGCAAGGAAGTGGACCTCCGAACCGGGCAATATTACTACGGCTACCGCTATTATGAACCGAATTTGCAGCGGTGGCTAAATCAAGACCCCATAGGGGAGGCAGGCGGGATCAACCTTTATCGGATGGTTGGAAATAATCCGATCAACTACGTTGATCCGCTGGGATTGCTGGATTATTACAGTTCGCCCGGTAGTTTCCTTCAACCATCCGGCCCGGTGCCCTATCTGGAGGGCGATTCATGGTATGGCCAGTTAGGATCTGCCATATACAACACTATTCCGCTAGCAGCTAATGCCCTAGAGAAAATCAATCCATTTGCCGACGTTGGTACACGTGAAGGTGCGGCGAGCGGCAATGGAGATAATCGAGGAATGGCAATGGCTGGCATAATAGATGCAGCGGGTATGCTGCCGGGGGGAAAGGTGGCAACGACATGTATTAAAGCGGTCGTTCGAACTGAAGCACGCAATCTTGCTGAGCAAATGGCAATGCGGGAAGCCGAAGCAGGAGCGGGAACCCGGATCATGCAGGGTGGTATTAATGACCCGGCCTTCCCGGAAAATGTGTGGGCGAAAATGCAGCATGTTCACGGAGATACCACCATCCATTACTGGCTAAATCTCCTGACTGGAGAGCGCACAGGCTTCAAATTCAAAGACTGATGAATATCGAACTTAATTTGAAATCAATCCAAGCACAATGGGTGCTTGGATTGATTCCTGCAGACGACCTGCCTGACATCGCAGCTAAAGCAGTGTCCGCTGGAATCGAATCAAAGTCTCTCATTGAGCTTGCAGGGTTAAACGGAAGTGATACGGATGAAACGCGAAAACTTTTTGAGCAAGCGTTGAATGAACTCGGCTTTGGGAGCATGAGGAAGATAGATGCTCTCAGGCATTACGCACGTTTTATTTCAGCCGCGATCCTTAATTCAGAACTTGCACCACTAGAAGGGGCAAAACGTATCTGGCAAGCAAGTCGCCGTTCTACTTTACCGGACTTTCATGATCTTGACGCTTTCATCTATGCAGCAAGCGAATTGGAGGATCGTCCACAAGATCGAGTCTTGTTTGAGAAGGCAATACTTGCAGAAGCTGCGCGTTGGGGCACGCCTGAGGCCTGAGTCATCGCCTTTATCGCCTGCAAACCCAACTCCGTAACGTTTTAAGGAGACAGATTTACCCGCCGTCGCCAAGACATGCCGGTTTCGCTTCCCCTTAAAAGCCCCCACACCCAATGGGTGCTGATCATGGAAGAAACTTCGCAGTTTGGGCAGTGCGCTGGTAGATTCCGGGCGCGGTTTCGGCGAGCTATGACCGGTTGATCAATGGTGCTTGCATGCCCGTTTAAAAGCTTGGTTCTAAGATTCTCGGCTGATTCATTAGTGAAGCTCCGCCGGCTCTCGAAAGCCGGCGGAGCTATCCTGTTTAAGAGAATGCAGTATTTCATGCCACTCTTGGGCCGGAACCGCACTCCACCCATGAACAAGAAAAACGATCCCAGCAAAAAGAAAAAGCAAAAAATAACGCTGAATCCCGATTGGGAACAGATCAACCCGGATGCGGCGGGCATCGATATTGGTTCTCGGGAACACTGGGCGTGCGTGTCGCCGAACCGCCAGCCACAAAATGTCCGCAAGTTTGGCACCTTCACCGTTGAGTTGGAAGCGTTGGCGGACTGGTTCGCGCAATGCGGCGTCAAAACCGTGGCGATGGAAGCCACCGGCGTGTATTGGATTCCCGTCTTTCAAATTTTGGAGCGGCGCGGATTTAAGGTGATTTTAGTCAATCCTCGCCAGACCAAGAACGTCGCCGGTCGCAAGAGCGACGTGCAGGACTGCCAGTGGATTCAGCGCTTACATACCTATGGGTTGCTGCAAGCTTCTTTCCGGCCCGGCGACGCCTATTGTGTGCTGCGGACCTGCCTGCGTTATCGCGACGAGTTGATCACCGCCCGGGGCACGCAAAGCCAGCACATGCAAAAAGCCCTCCAAGCCATGAACGTGCAGTTGCATCACGTTTTGTCGGACGTCACGGGCGTCAGCGGGTTGGCCATTATCGGAGCAATCTTGCAGGGGGAGCTGGACCCGGCCAAGCTGGCGACGCTGGTCGATTACCGAGTGCGCGCCAGCCAGCAGACGATCCAAAAGGCCCTGACGGGCGATTTCCGGTCCGAACACCTCTTTGTGCTGCAATGCGCCTATGAACTCCATCACACCTATGAGGAAAAGATTCTGGCTTGCGACCAGCGCATCGTCGCCGAAGTGGCCCAGTTGCCCCGGCAGGTCGATCCGGCGCTAAAACCAATACCGGCGCGCAAGGATGGCCGGGCGGCTCACAAAGACAAGCTCTTGGATCAGGACATGCGCCTGCCGCTGTATGAAAAAATCGGCGTCGATCTGACCGCCATTGAGGGGATCGGCATCACCACGGCGCTGATTATCTTGACGGAGGTCGGGCCGGATCTGAGCCGTTTCTCTTCGGAAAAAAAGTTTGCCTCCTGGCTGGGGCTCTGTCCGGATAATCGCATTAGCGGCGGCAAGGTTTTAAGCAGCCGAACCCGCCGGGTAATCAACAGAGTGTCCGATGCGTTACGCATAGCGGCCATGGCTCTGGAGCGGAGCCAAAGCGCGTTAGGGGCCTTCCATCGGCGCATGAAAGCCAGATTG
>JARLJJ010000095.1 GCA_031291275.1 Formivibrio sp. | reverse complement strand
CGCGGTCCGGAAGCCTGCCACTCGTAATAGCCGTCCGCCGGGATCAGGAAGCGGCGCCGCTTGATCGCATTCTTGAAGGCGGGCTTTTCCCTCACCGTCTCCGCGCGCGCATTGATCAATAACGTAAATTTACGGGGGTCCTTGACCCAGGCAGGCAGCAGGCCCCAGCGCATCAGGCGAAAATGCCGGTGGCCGTTTTCGACGATAATCACAGGTATGGGTTGAGTCGGAGCAATATTAAACCGTGGCGGGAAGTTTGGCTGCTCCGGATAGCCAAACATCTGCCGCAGGGCCTCCGGCGGCGAGGTGATTACGAAGCGTCCACACATTCTGTTATCCAGATAGCTAGTGTCCGTCCGCAAACCTGCAACACATTGAAATATATTGATTAATTTTGATTTATGACGCGGCGAATCCGGTGATTTCGAGTATGCTTTGGATCATTCCACTGAAGCAAAACACCCCTCAATCACCGGAGCCAACAATGCGTCAAGAACGCACCGTCCAGGCCACAGTATTCGATATTTTTGCGGAGCACGAGATCGGTCGTGAGCTGAACGCAATGTCGCGATGGCTGGATCAACAGCGTTCGCTGCTGAGCTTGGTCGCTGCTGATTTGAGCGGACATGGGATCAAGGAAACGGGACGTCACGGTCTACCCGCGGAAGCGGTTTTGCGCTGTGCACTTCTCAAGCAATATCGACAACTGAGCTACGTGGAATTGGCCTTTCATTTGGAGGACTCGGCGTCGTTTATCTCGTTCGCCCGCCTGCCTCTGTCGTGGTCACCAAAGAAGTCGGTCTTGCAACAGACGATCAGCGCGATCAGCGCGGCAAGTTGGGAGGCGATCAACCGCGCGGTGCTGAGCAGCGCACGGCAGCAGAAACTGGATGACGGATCGGTGGTGCGCATCGACAGCACGGTGACGGAGTCATTGATGCATGCGCCGACTGACAGCTCGCTGCTTTGGGATGGCGTGCGCGTGATGGTGCGGTTGTTGAAGCAAGCCGAAACGCTGTTGGGCGCCACGCCATTCACATGGCGCAATCACCGTCGATTGGCGAAGAAGCGCGCTGCAGCGATTCAATATAGCCGTGGCAAGAGACGTAAAGCGAAGCTTTATCGGGATATGATCACAGCCACCCGCGCCACCATGGCGTCACTACGGCTTGCGGCGCAGCATCTTCTTGCAAGTGGCAGCATCGAGGCTGTGGCCTTGCGCCACGAAGCCGAACAGTATTTGCCGTTGATCGAGCGCGTCATCGATCAGGCCGAACGTCGTGTCTTCGGTGGTGAGGCAGTGCCGTCCAGTGAAAAGCTGGTCAGCATATTCGAGACGCATACCGATATTATCGTTAAGGGTGGCCGTGACGTTCACTATGGCCACAAGCTCAACCTGACCACAGGCCGCAGCGGACTTGTGTTCGACATCGTCGTTGAAGCCGGTAATCCAGCCGATTCCGAACGCTTCTTGCCGATGTTGGAGCGTCATATCGCGCGCCAGGATACGGTGCCACGACAAACAGCAAGCGACGGCGGCTATGCCAGCATCGCCAATCTCCAACAAGCGAAAGCCCTGGGCGTGGACGACGTCGTGTTCCACAAGAAGCGCGGCATTGCGATCGATGCCATGGCCAAGAGCCGATGGGTGTATCGCAAACTTCGAAACTTTCGTGCGGGCATCGAAGCAAACATCTCATGCCTGAAGCGCGCATTCGGTTTGGATCGATGTACGTGGCGGGGGCTCGCTCACTTCCAATCCTACGTCTGGTCATCGGTCGTCGCGTATAATCTCACCTTATTCGCCAGACTCGCTCAGCTCTGACCAACACCAGGCCTCAACATACT
>JARLJJ010000662.1 GCA_031291275.1 Formivibrio sp. | reverse complement strand
TGACTCATAGTGATGTCGAGGGGGATGCGCGCATCAATGCTGTTTCTTGTACATAGTATGTCATTGGCAATGTTGACCAGGCACATACACACCCACACAATCGTAGCAGCCTGCACGGCGCACACTCAGAAACAAACATACACATCAAGGGAGAGCGGCTGGGGGACATGCACAATCTTACCAGCACAGTAAGGCGGAGGGAAGGGGCTGAGGGAGCATACAATGCCGCACAAATCCACATATTTGCAAACATAGAGAGGGGGATACATACGCAGGCAGGCCCCGGGGACGGGAGAGGGCCAAATACGCACAAGCGGGGGATGATTCACCTCAATTACCTTGTCACTGACACGCCTGAGGCTGACAGACAGTGCGCTGAGCTTGTTCGAGCTCTCAGTAACTTGTATTAGCTCTGAAATGCATGTGTTGCTCTGATATAAGCACAGAGCAAGCAAGGGTGCCTAACAGACACGCCAGGGCTCAGGAAACCTTGTCGGTAGCCTGCCGGTAGCCCGCCGGTAGCCCGCCGGTAGCTATGAGGCGCCGGTACCCGGCGCCAGGCCTGCTACCTACCAAAGCTACCGAAACTACCGAAATTCTACCGGCGCCACCCTGGCCGGTAGCTTGGGGAGCCCTACCTTGAGGGCATTGTCCTCCCGGATTCGAAGTGATGTGCATCGCCGTCTTCAGCTTCTCGTGCAGGTTTCTGTATGACATGTCCGGCCGTTGTGTACGGCTTCAGCTGGTTGTACAGGGACAGAAATACATCATCAAATTCCTGTTTAATTTCATCTAAGATTTCATCCAACTTGAACACGCTCAACGCATTCGTGACGAACGTGGTAACTTTCCCCTGACCTCTCCCCTTCAAGTTCTTTGATTACAGGTCCTCGTAGATCATCGTCTTCACCTTGCGCCCTCAGGCTGCATACTTGTAGGGACTGCTACTAATCATTGTATTCCAGGAATCAGTGAGTTGTCCAGGGGGCCCGGCGGCCACTGCAGACTCGGACGCACACAGTCTCACACAGGCACCTGCCTGAGCCTGAGGTTGCCCCGGCAAGTGAGACACTGCAATTTGCCAGTGATTTTGATCCCGTCTGTTCAAGTTACGGAGAAACTGCATGCCTTGTTTTTGGGAAGCACGAAGCTCCCATGTTGCCTGTCAAGTACTAGTACTTCGTATGCGTATCACTTCAACTCAAGGCAGCCGAGCGCAGCTGAGTGTGCTTTTCCCCTCAGTTTGTGACAGTCACACACACTGGGCCACATACACGACAAGTGCCAGTGCTCATTCAAGTTTCAAGCCTGAGTTTGCCTTCAACTTGCCAGTGAACTTGAAGTTGCCGGGCGGCGCTTGGGGCCCGCTTCATACTCGGACTTGCCAGTGCCAGTGGCTGGTGCTGGTACTGGGACTGCACTCACTGGCACCACAACACTGTGGCACGGATAAACACGTTCGTATCCGTCGGCACCGTTACCTTCCGGTTGCCAGCCTGAGGAAACCAGCCTGAGGCACGGACTCGGACAAGACCGACACCACTGGCACAAGTCACACAAGCTGGGACTCGGAGGTCACGCCGGTCCTAAACTTGAACTAGAACATCCGCGGCCGTGACCGTGACACAGCCTCGTTCTTGGCCAGCACTGGCACGTCTGTTTGATCTTTGTCGCCGCTTGTCGCTCCCCCACTGGTACCAGCATCCGGGCCGCAGCCGCGTCCACTGGCAGCAACAGCGCCAGCACAGCAACTTGAACTTGAAGGGGCACTTGCACTGGCATTCAAGTTCGCGTTCAGCCTGCGGCCTCACTGGCAGGCTGAGCCTGAGTGAGTACGATGCTTGTCGGTGTAGATTTGCGACTCTGCCAGTGTGTGTTGTGAGTGAAAAGCTGTTGTTGTGGATGGGGGGCTGTGCCAGTGTCTGTCTGCCAATGTGTGTGTGCCAGCCTGAGTGCCAGTGTGCCAGCCTGAGTGAGGCTAAGTTGCACCGTGACAGTGTGCCCTCCTACTCATCGTATCTGTTCTGCCGCCGGCGCCGCGGCGTCACGGTCCTGCCAGTGTTACTTGGCCAGCGGCAGGTAACGGTGTTCAAGTTGCCGCTACAAGCAGATGTTTGAGGCGACGGAGGCAAGGAAGCCAGCCGCAGGGGCAAAAAGGCGAGCCTAAGGGCTATCTCCTGGCAGTGCGACTGTGCGAG
>JARLJJ010000661.1 GCA_031291275.1 Formivibrio sp. | reverse complement strand
CTGAGAGCATCGGCAATCTTCGTTCTCAGATCGGTCGCGTTGCCGCTGGCCGTCAAATTTTGTTCAACAGAGGCGACGCTGTTTGGCGTCCCGCCCATCCATTTGACAAAATATGCATGGAGCCGGTTTAAACTTGCTACTCGTTGCCTTTCGGCGCTCGTTGTGGCGTCCGCCTCCCGACGCGCATCATCCGCTTTCTGACGTTCTGCATTCAATCTTTGTTGTTCGGCCTCCTGCGACTTGTAGACGGCTTGTAAATTCGTCACATCTGCATCATCTGGCAGGATTTCCAGTGCCGCCTGCAACTTCTTTCCTGCCGCAGTGTAATTGCTTTGACCGGCCAACGCTTTGGCTTCTTGAACCATTGCACGACCTCTGGCCGTCGTCTGTAAATTCAAGGCGTCGGCGTCGCCCGGCTTGGCGACGAGCGCTTGTTCAAGCGCATTCAACGCATTGCGGTAATTGCCGGCGGTCATGTCTTGTCTGGCAGTCCGCATTGAGCCGAGATATGAAAGGCTCACCAAGGTGGCGCTGGCCGCATTCGTTTGAGCTTCTGCCACCGTGACAGAAACCGTCGCAGCGTCATAGCCGTCCAACTGTAAACGATAGTCAGCCGTGGACGGCGGCAGTTCCGTCACGACAACCGGCGTGGTTCCCAGGTACAGGCCGTTCGTTGTATAGACATACGCGCCGGGCGGCACGGATTCAAATCGTGCTCCCCCAAACGCGAAATGGAACGGCACGTCATTGGTTTCTTTCGCCGACACGACGGTTCCCTGCCTCAGTGCGTGATCGTGATGCGTCACCAAAACGAAATACCGTCCGGCTAGCAATTCCGTTATCACCGTTGGCACGTCGCCCTTTTCAACCATATTGCCTTTTTCATCCTGCAATTCAAAGGCGGCCGGAGTTTCGTTGCATGTCACTGAGATCGCGCCCAATTGTGGTGCGAAAAGACAGGGCGTTGTGTTCCCCGCTGTCACCGGATAATCCCGTGCCGCCGACCAGCGGGCAAATCGTGCGCTCACATGATAGTTGTCTGTCGGCACCATGATATTCGTGCCTGTTGAATCATTGAGAGTCAGCGAGAATTCCGGGCCGGTGATGAAGATCACCCTCGCAGCCGGCTCTGCCGTCACATTCAAGGTTCCCATCCCCCGTTTCAAATTGATCTTCCCGAAATCATGCCGACCGTACCATGCGAAGAAATTGGTGGTGAAACTCTCGGCTTTCGGCTCCGTAATGGTAAATTGATGCGACCCGAGCAGGATTTTGTCACCGCTCCCGATTTGATGCCCGTCCAGCGTGCCAACCGCATCATACAAAACGTTGGTTTCATACATCGTGACGAAACAATATAGCCGGGTGCGTTCCATGGCCAACTCGTGCTGATGAACGACAAACAGCAGCAAGACCATGATTCCCCACCAGAGAAGCGGACGTAAGGTCCGCCCCCAGTACCCCTTTCGGGTTTCCGGGCCAGCGGACGGAATGTTTTCCGTAGCCATATCGTTTTGTTCCACCAACTGATTTCAAATCCCGGTACTGCGGTTTGACGTTGACCTGTCAAACGAGCCGGTGCCATGATGAATGCCAATCCTTAACTATGCCTACTCCCGACGACAAGCTAAAAAAGAGCGAGCGATTGCGGCGCGTGCTTGATTTCATCTTTGGCTTCAAGAACAAGCGGGGCGAGATTTGGGATCATTGGATATATTCCGCCCATGGGTTCAGCCTTGCGCCCGCTGAATTCTATTCGATTATCGAGAAGAAGCTGACTGCCCAAAAAATCCCAGGCATGGCCGTGACGACCCAAGAATTTTCCGAGGGCGGTTTGTTGTCCGACCAGCGAATTTACTTGCACCTCATGCGCGAACGGCTCGCCATTGACGCCTGTGCCGCCCCGTTTGGCAACAGCACTTACTTCTTTTCCTGCCGCACCGTCCACGTCCCGGCGCTGGTGAGGCTCTGGCATATCGTGGCGGCCCTCGTTTTCTTCAACGTCACCGGCGCCCTTTTGATCATACCCTTGGGTTGGACCTTTGCCGGCATTGCTCAAATCACCCTCCTGTTTGCTCTCGTTGGGGTACTGCGAAACGCCGGGACATCCGCGTTTAATGACCTTGACACGTTGCTCCTCCAAATCCCCGTCATATCCACCATCTACGAAAACTGGTTTCGCGTGGACACGTATTTTCGCGAGGACACGAGGGCACTCTATGTGAAATTGCTGCCCCAATTCATCCATGAAGCGGCAGAAGAAATCTGCGGGGCAAAGGGCGTAAAACTCGTGCGGCAATACCAATATCCGCCGATCCTGTCCGAACTATCGCAACCGTTGCCGCCACGCACGGAAGGGCCGAAATAAAAGCGAGGTATGCCATCGGCACACTACCATTTTTCCGAACAGTTCGAGAAGTGGGAAATGCGTGGACGCGGCTGGCAGATTTTTCCGCAGCCGATATTCCCCGAACCGCCGTTTGTTCCGTTTCGGTTGCGTTCGATGACAGAAACCCCGGCGATAGATGACGGACGTAGGCCAACCTTCTTGAGTTCGTTAGCCAGAAAGTGGGCGCGACCGACCCCAGCGCCACCGCCGCTGCCAATTGAACCGGAGGAAGAAGAACCAGAGCCGACCCCGCTCTCGCGTGATTCGCTTGTAGAATTTCAAGCATCGCTCCCGGACAAGCTGGACGTATCCAAAGACGCATTTGAGCAGTTCCTTTTGAATCTGTCCTTGTGCCGCGAACCCATTGCTTTTGAAATGTTTGGCACGCATAAAAAGGTGATAACCCAATTCGCCGCCGCTTCATCCGATACCCCATTGCTCCGCCGCCAGTTGCAGGCATTTTTTCCCGAAGCCGTGTTCGTTCCAATCGAGAACAATTTGGAATCAGCGTGGAACGCCACTACTGGCGACGAAATGTTGGCAGTCGAATTCGGCCTTGAACGCGAATTCATGCTGCCACTCGCAAGCGGCAAACTTGACCCCTTCATCGGCATCATCGGCGCATTGGCCGAGTTGCAGCCTGGCGAGCTTGGCCTGTTTCAAGTCCTCTGGCAGCCGGTGCGGGAGCGGTGGGCGGAAAGCATCCTCGAATCCGTCACTGGCCAAGATGGCAAGCCGTTCTTTGTGAACGCACCCGAACTCACGGGCGCAGCGGAGAACAAAGCCGCCCGGCCATTGTTCGCCGCTGTGGTGCGAATCATGGTATGCGCCGGGGATTTCGACCGCATTTTGCAACTGGCATCCGACCTTGCCGGATCACTCCGCGTATTTTCCAACCCCGATGCGAACGCCCTCATTCCCCTTCAAAACGAGGATTACCCGTTCGAGGAACACATCGAGGACGTGTTACGGAGGCAGACACGACGCACCGGAATGCTGTTGAGCATCGATGAATTGACGGGCTTTGTGCATATCCCGTCAAGTGCCGTCCGCTCTCCGGCGTTTCTGCGGCAGACAAGCAAGACCAAGGCCGCACCGGGTGTTGTCCGTCTCAACAGCGGCTTGCTGCTTGGCGAAAACGAGCACGCGGGCCAAACAGTTGAGGTCCGCCTTTCTCCCGAACAGAGGGTGCATCATTGTCATGTAATAGGGGCGAGTGGCACCGGCAAGTCTACCCTGCTTTTCAATCTCATCCGACAGGACATTGAGAACGGCGAGGGTGTCGCCGTTCTCGATCCCCACGGCGATTTAATCGACCGCATTTTAGGAATCATCCCCCAGAAGCGGATTGACGACGTGATTCTAGTCAATCCGGTGGACGACTCCCACGCCATCGGATTTAACATTTTGTCCGCTCATTCTGGCTTGGAAAAAAATCTTTTGGCATCCGACTTGGTTGCCATGTTTCAGCGCCTTTCGACCACTTGGGGCGACCAGATGAACAGCATTTTGCAGAATGCCATCCTGGCCTTTCTCGAAAGCGACCGAGGCGGGACCATCGCCGACCTGCTTCGGTTCCTGACGAACGAGTCGTATCAGAATGAATTCCTTACGACGGTCAAGGATTCGCGTGTAGTGGATTATTGGCAAGATACTTTTCCGGGTTTGGGCGGCAAAAAGTCCATCGGTTCGATTTTGACCCGGCTAGACACGTTCCTTGCGCAAAAGCCCATCCGATACATGGTATCGCAGCCGAAGAACAGGCTCGACTTCGCGCACATCATGGACAACAGCAAAATCCTTCTGGCAAGGTTGCCGGAAGGATTGTTAGGCCGGGAAAATTCCCATCTGCTTGGCACGTTGCTCGTATCCAAGTTCCAGCAGATTACCATGAGCAGGCAAGCGCAAATGGTCGCTGCACGGCGCGACTTTTGGATTTATATTGATGAATTCGCCAATTTCATCACGCCCACCATGGCGGAGATTTTGTCGGGAGCGCGGAAGTACCGCATCGGGCTGACGCTTGCCCACCACGAGTTGCACCAGTTGCAGCGCATCCCCGAAGTAGCAAGCGCGGTCTTGACGCACCCATATACGAGAATCTTTTTCCGCGTTGGCGATGATGATGCAAAGAAATTAGGTGAAAGCTTGTCGTCTTTTGAGGCGAAAGACTTGCGAAACCTGGAAATCGGTCAAGCGATATGCCGGGTTGAACGCAGCGATTTTGACTTCAACTTGTCCGTCCCGCTTCCCGTCCTGCCGGACGCGGACGCAATGGAGGCGCGACGGCAGGAAGTCATAACGTCTTCGAGAAAGAACTATGGCACGGAGCGGGCGGACGTGGAGGCAATGCTCGCGAAATCACGCGCAAAGCCAACCGCTGACGAGCCACCGCCGACTTCCGGGCCAAAGAGAGCAGTTGAACCCAAGCAGCCCGTTGCCCCGGCACCGTCGTACACCCCGCCACCCGCGCCAGTAATTGCAGAGCCGCCGCCGACAGTTGTAAAAACGCCCCAACCAGATTTGCCGCCACCCCTGGCCGACATCCTTAAAGCTGCCCCATCACCCATCGCCGTGACCCACACGCAGCCGCGTGAGCCACGCCCAGGCAGGGGCGGGCCGGAACATCAGGCGATCCAGAAACGAATCAAGGAGGAAGCGGAAAAGCTCGGTTTCCGCAGCACCATTGAAAAACCCGTTTTGGAAGGCCAAGCGAGCATTGACGTGTGGCTTGAACGAAACGGTCTCATCATTGCGTGCGAAGTTTCCTTCACCAACACGGAGGATAATGAATCTGGCAAAATCATCCGGTGTTTGAAGGGCGGAATCCCGAAGTTCGCCATGATTTGCACGGACGAGAAAAAATTGCGGAAGATTGAAACGGCAGTTTTCCGCAGCGTTGAAGTGGAAATGGCGTCGCGGGTTGAGTATTTTCAGCCAGACCCGTTCATTGAATATCTGAAATCCCAGCCGGTTGAACCGGCAAAAAAGTCAGAGAAAATTCGCCGGGGCTACAAAGTCAAACATTCGCAATCATCAGTTTCAACAGAAGAACAGAAAGCAAAAGAAGATGCTGCCATTCGAGCAATCGCGGAATCCATGCAGACAAAAAAGAAACCGTGATTATTTTTTTTCCAGCAAATATACCGGGCCTCTGACTTTGAATTTTGAATACGCTTCGATCATCCGTATCCGTAATTTGACGAGGCTTCGATCAAACGTTTCTTCCGCATTGAAGATGGATGTCTGCGACACCTTCATGTCCCGTGCGGCTTGAGCGCGAGTTGTGCTTGCCTGTCTGCGAAACAACTTGGCCTGCACGGCCAAATCATTTTCCTGCATGGTTGTTGGTTTTTTCGACATAAAGAAACCGTAGCAGATATATCCAATTTGGCTACATTTTTATCTTGCAATGGGATTACGTTTTCGGGTATGAAGTAGTATATGAAGGAAAATTGTGCCTTGAAAAAGCGCGTCGGCATCTGGATTCGGGTTTCCACCGAAGATCAGGCCAGGGGCGAAAGCCCGCAGCACCACGAAGCCCGCGCCCGCGAATACGCCAAGTTCAACGAATGGAGTGTGGTTGAGGTGTATGACTTGGCCGGCGTGTCCGGCAAAACTGTCATGGAAAACGCCGAGGCCAAGCGGATGATCGCCGACATCAAGCGCGGCCACATCACCGGCCTCATTTTTTCCAAGCTCGCCCGCCTTGCTCGTAACACCAAGGAACTTTTGGAATTCGCCGACTTGTTCCGCCAGCACGGCGTGGACATGATTTCTTTGCAGGAGAAGATTGATACCTCATCCCCCGCCGGCAGACTTTTTTACACGATGATCGCGGCAATGGCGCAATGGGAACGGGAGGAAATCGCCGACCGTGTGAAGGCTTCGATCAAAATCCGGGCAAAACTCGGCAAAAGTTTGGGCGGTGCCGCACCGTTTGGCTATCAATGGAAAGACAACAAGCTTGTAGTGCATCCCGTCGAATCGCCCATCCGCAAGCTTATGTATAAGTTGTTTTCCAAGAACAAACGCATGAAAGGCGTCGCCCGGCTTCTGAATCAGTCTGGCTACCGCACCCGGAACGGTAGCAAATTCAGCGACACGACGGTATTGCGGTTGCTTCAAGACACCACAGCCAAGGGGTTGTATCGCTCGAATCACACCTACCGCAACGGTTCCGGCAAGCTCCTTCCCAAACCAGAAGCCGAATGGGTTTTCAGCCCCGTTGAACCGATTGTGTCCGAAGAATTGTGGAAAGAGTGCAACGACGCCATGGACGCTCGAAAGGCGCAAAAGCCACTTGGACGGAAGCCTGTCCATTTGTTCGCCGGACTGCTCCATTGCGGGTGCGGCCAAAAAATGTATGTCTTTTCCCGCTCCCCCAAATACATCTGTCCTAAGTGCCGGAACAAAATCACCATTGAGGACATCGAGGGGATTTTCCACGACGAGTTGCATGACTTTTTCGTGTCCCAGGAAAAGATCAAATCGCACCTTGAGAGCGCGAACCAGAACCTTGCCGACAAGAAAAACCAGCTTGAGGCGCACACCCGGCAGATTGAAAAAGTTCACACCGAAATGCGCAAAACATACCAGCTTTACCAAGCCGACCAAATCACACCCGAAGGCTTTGGAAAGGTTTACAAACCGCTTGAAGAACAAGACCGAGCCTTGACCGCCGAACTCCCCAAACTTCAAGCCGAGGTTGATGCCATCGAAATGCGCCAGATTTCAGCCGAAGAAGTCTTCGCCGAAGCGACCGGACTACACCGCAAGTGGCCTCAATTCGGGCAGGAGGAAAAGCGGAGAATCATCGAAAGCATCGTCGAAAAGATCACTCTTTCAGGCGACACAATTGACATAACATGGTCATACTTACCATCTTCCGAAGAACTCACAAAAAGGCAACGAAACCTGTCGGATTCATCGCCGCCACCAACATAAATTGACTCGGGAAGGTCATCGTCCCGGCGGCGCGCGAAATGGTCACCGTGCCTTCTTCCAGCGGCTGGCGCATGGTTTCCAGTACACTGCGCTTGAACTCGGGCAACTCGTCG
>JARLJJ010000660.1 GCA_031291275.1 Formivibrio sp. | reverse complement strand
GTACGTAGGCGGCTTTTTTCCGCGTCGTCCCGCTGGCTTCAGCAGGACGATGTGTTGCAGTTCTCTCAACTGGTGCCAGTTCTTGGCACCGGGGCACATCTCCTAAGTTTGTTTGCATTCGCGCATCTCGTTTGCGCCGAAGCGTTCGCCTGAGCGTTTTCGGTCGCCAACCACTTGCGCGGGTTGGTGTCGGCCATTTGGACCGACTTCAAAAGGAGTTGCCATGAAATTCATCATTCACGTTTCCGTCCACGCCCTGACTCAGGCTTGGCTCGCCGCGTTCGCCGGACAGTCCAAGGCTGACCAGCACTACGACCCCGTCGCTTCGGCTCCTCGCGGGCCGCTGCTGTCCATTTTGACCAGCGCCTACTGATCTCTTTACCCAAGAATCCGGGAGAAACACCATGACCCAATTCAACACCATGAACGATGCCATCAAGGTTGGTTCCAGCGCGGTTCTGGACAGCGCACATGTCGGCGACATCCGTGGAGCCTTCGGCACCATCAAACTTGGCGATCACGGCGCACGCACCAACTGGAAACAGAAATGGCAAACCCTGCTCGCGATCCTTGGCCCCGGCCTGATCGTGATGGTCGGCGACAACGACGCGGGAGCCTTCGGCACCTACACGCAAGCCGGACAAAACTACGGCACCTCGCTGCTCTGGACTCTGCTGCTGCTGGTGCCGGTTCTGTATGTCAATCAAGAAATGGTGCTGCGTCTTGGTGCCGTTACCGGGGTGGGACACGCTCGCCTCATCTTCGAACGATTCGGCAAATTCTGGGGCGCGTTCAGCGTCATTGACCTGTTCCTGCTCAACGCCTTGACCATCGTCACCGAATTCATTGGCATCAGCCTTGGGCTTGACTACTTAGGTGTCTCGCGCATCTGGGGTGTAGGCATCGCGGCAGTTATCATCATCGGTGCGGCCAGCACGGGCGATTTTCGACGTTTTGAGCGGTTTTCACTGTTCCTGGTTTTCGCGAGCCTGCTGCTGATTCCCATCGTGATCTTGGTTCACCCCGCTCCGACCCAGATTGCCCACGATTTCTTGGTACCCCAAATGCCCAAGGACAGCAAGCTTAGCGAGGTCATGCTGCTCATCATCGGCATCGTGGGCACGACCGTCGCGCCTTGGCAATTGTTCTTCCAGCAAAGCTACGTGATCGACAAGCGCATCACACCTCGATTTATCCGCTACCAGCGCATGGACCTGTGGCTGGGCATCGTCATGGTGGTGGTTGGCGCGGTCGCCATGATTGCCTTTGCCGCACAGACTTTTGGCGGACAACCGGAATTCGGCAACTTCACCGATGCACTGGGCATCGCCAACGGACTTGAAAAATACTATGGCCGAGTGCCCGGCGTCTTCTTTGCCATCGCGCTCATTGATGCGTCGATCATCGGCGCATTGGCTGTGTCGCTTTCAACGGCCTACGCCATCGGCGACGTTTTTGCCGTGCGCCACTCCCTGCACCGCAAGCCCGGCGATGCCAAGGCTTTCTATGCGGTCTATATCGGGCTGATCATCGTCGCTGCCGCCTTGGTACTCACCCCCGGAACGCCACTGGGATTGCTCACCAATCTGGTCCAGACCTTGGCAGGCGTATTGCTGCCAAGCGCCACGGTCTTCCTGCTATTGTTGTGCAACGACAAGGCAGTGCTGGGACCTTGGGCTAACTCGAAACCGCTCAACTGGTTCACCGCAGCCATCATTGCCGTGTTAGTGATGCTCTCGGTGATTCTTACCGCCGCTGTGCTGTTCCCTGACATCAGTGATGCGCACATCCTGGGTGTGCTGATTGGGGGTTCCGCCGTCGGCGCGCTCCTGGCCGTCGCAGTCAAGCTCTACGAGCGCAAAAAAGGCATTCAAGCTGTCGAGGACAACCTTCCGGCTATGACCCAAGCGGAGCGCGATAACTGGCGCATGCCCGCAATGGAAACCCTTGCCCCCGCGCGTCTCAGTTTGTCGAGTCGTATGTGGATGCTGGTGCTGCGTGGTTACCTCGTGATCGCCGCGGGCCTCCTGATTGTCAAGCTCATCGTGCTGGCAGTAGCGAGTTAGGCACCAGGTATCTTGGCCTGTAAAATAGACCTGTCATTGGGGAGTAGCCTGCCTTTGCTTTCGCACAGGCGCTTGCGTCAACATACTTGATCCACACGATCATGGTGCAAGCAGGTTCCGACTTGGCAAGACCTTTGACCATGCAGCTTCCGGTTTGGCCGGGGAGGCGCGTGGTCAATTGTCTTTACGCCGGCCTGGGAACTCAAAAATGGAAGCTCTACTCACCTCGATGGGTGTCGTCGCCCTGGCCGAAATCGGCGACAAAACCCAACTGCTGGCCTTCGTGCTCGCGGCCCGCTTCAAGAAGCCATTCCCCATCATCGCGGCGATTCTCTGCGCGACCATCGTTAACCATGGTTTGGCTGGAGCTGTTGGCACATGGATCACCGCCGTGCTTTCGCCACAAACCCTGCGCTGGGTTGTAGGTGCTTCATTCATTGGCATGGCCGTCTGGACCATGATCCCCGACAAGATTGAGGACGAAGAAACCAAAGTTGCTGGTCACTTGGGAGTCTTTGGCGCAACGCTGGTTACTTTCTTCCTTGCCGAAATGGGCGACAAGACGCAAATCGCCACTGTTGCGATGGCCGCGCACTTTCCCAACCCGGTCATGGTCGTCATAGGCACGACGCTGGGAATGCTGATTGCCGACGTGCCCGCTGTTTTCGTGGGGGATCGCTTTTCCAAGAAGATACCCATGAAGCTTGTCCACTCCATTGCCGCCGCCATGTTCGCTGCGATGGGCATATTGACGCTGCTACAAGTCGACACTTGGTTCAAGTAATTTCAAGCTTGAGGTCCATTGACTTCACCGTTCTATTTTGATTCAACACGGATGGTTTGGATACATCCGCGTCAATCCTAGCCCAGCAGCCTCATTCTCTAACCGGCGCACTTGCGAGTGGCCAGCTGGCACTCACCGCAGACTGTGTTAGTTGCTTCCAGCGCCCTACAGTCCTAAATGACGGTCAATGCCTCTTTCGTCAGAAAGTGTACGAGCTCGGGCTGTGATTTTCTGTATTGCGGATTCAAAGCGGGATCTCTCTCGCCGGATCACACGGTAAGCCACCAGGCTCACTGCGCCAAGCAGTGCGGCTTCCCAGACCTCGAACGCATTGCCAATTTCAATTGCAAGGCAGACCGTGATAAGACTGTAGCGCCACGCATCCAAGATTGGGCGACTGCTCCAAATTGCCAATTTGGCAAGGTGCCGGAAGAAGGTCCACGCAAGTGCAGCGCCAAGGCATACAAAGAAAAGCATTAACCAATACTCGTTCATGGTGATTCATATTAGCAAACCAATGTAAAGCGGCCAGGCGACGGGCGCTT
>JARLJJ010000659.1 GCA_031291275.1 Formivibrio sp. | reverse complement strand
GAACTCAATGGCGACGAAATCAGCCTGCACACCAACCCCGTCGAACGGGCGTTGTTCTGGGGCATGCTGCATTCGGTGGAGGTGGCGCGTGCGGTGGTGGATGCCTTGTTGGAGGGTGAATCCCCGTCTAATCAGCTATCGTCAGCGTTGGGTAACTCTCCGAATGGTTGAGGTCGTCAGCCAACAACGCGGCCCCCGTTTCCAGCGCGTTGAGTATGGGATCTTGGGAGCAACTGAAAAGGTGACCCCCGTTAGCCTTGAATCGAGACCGGCTAATGGGGGGGGCACTTTTCTCCAAGGCTGCTATCGACAACCGAGCGTCCAAGAAATCGAGGCGGCGCCAGCAACCGCTTTGGGGGACACGATCTTTGATCGTGTTTGCTACGAGCGCAACATAACAGCTACTCGCATCCTATCTCGCTACGGGCCACCTTTTCGTTAGCGAGTTTTTGCCAGTCTGCACCGAAATGCGTTTTTGAATGCCCGATAAGGTGGCGGAACTGAAGCGTTCGCAGCTTTCGGTTTCCCACACATCATCGGTTAAGATGTTAACCGCGAAATGCCCCAGCACATTGGACGCCGCGCCTTTTGGATTATTAAACACCAAACCGAAGTCATAGTATCCCGGACGAAATAGAGTCCCTTTCTCTTCGCCCTGCCATGGACCGTCAATCCATGTGAAAGGGTGACCATGTAAAAAGGTGACACCCATTAGCCGGTCTCGAGTCAAGGCTAAAAGCCAACTCGCTCTGCAGTTTTTAACTGCAGAGTTTTCCCTCTTTCTCGACCTGTCTGGTTGAACCCGTCGAATCCGTTTCCTCGTCATTGGCTACGACCGAGTCGTGCCTGACACCCATGTGGATCAAGCGGTAGCGGTATTGCATGCACCGCCCTGGCAGAGAACTGCCCCAGAGAAACGTTGGTGCCGCCATTGTGTCCAAAACGTGTCACAGAACTGTGGCTCGTGCAAAGCACGTCCAGTCCCAGCGGGCTCACTTGGCAGACGACCCGGTTACAACACACTCAGGCGGTGACAGCCGGACGCCACTCAGATTTCATGGTTCGCGCCCAGTCCCTTTTTGGTTGGCCGGCCATCACCTTAATCCGCTCCTCAGGCGAAACAGCGTTTAGCATCGAAAGGCTGTTTCTCCTTCAGAATGTGGTAACTCGCCCGAGCCAGCTTGTGAGCCAGCGCTTTCGTGGCGACCACAGCATTAGTCTTGGCTTTCTTTTTCTCGAAAAAGCGTTTGGCATCATCACTGAAACGCCGAGCGAAATTCGCCGCTTCGATAAAGGCCCAGATCAAGTAAGCATTGCCGTTCTTGGTGTTACCTTCGCCCTTTTTCTTGCCGTTGGAGTAATGCGCGCTCTTTACACATCGGGCATAAGAAGCGAAGTTGCCGACGTCGGCAAAGCGCTCAATATCTCCCGTTTCCAGCATGATCACCGTAGCCAGAACTTCGCCAATCCCGGGCATCGTTTTCAATAAGGAAAACTCTGGGCGCAGACTGGCTTCCTGCAGCAATCGGTCCTCAAGAAAATCAATTTGAGCCTGCACCGCCTGGATGATGGCAACATTGGCTTTCATCGCCAGCGCCACATCCGTTGACAGGCCCAGCCTGTCCACGGATGTGGCTGACAGCCCTTTGACGTCATTGCAGCTCAACCGGTGGCCAAACTGACGCGCCATGATGTTTTCGACGGCCAGAATGTGCTGAGTCCGACTGCGTACCAACTGAATGCGTTTACGCGCCAAATCTCGTAGCGCTCGTTCTTGCGGCGGGTGGATGTACCCCGTTGGCAAAATCCCGAGCCGCAGCAAATGTGCCAGGAAAGCCGCATCATCCTTGTCGTCGGAATGCTTTAAACCGTCGTAGCGTTTCATCGCCACGGGGTTCGCCAGTTTAACCTCGAAGCCCGCCGCCTTGAGGCCATCGACCAACCAGTACCAGTTGTACGTCGACTCAACCACGACACCAACCAGTTCGGCACGATGAGGCTCGAGTAGCGAGAGGATTGGCGTCAGCTCATTGGGGCACCGTCGACTGACCAGCACCCGGTCCATTTCGTCGGTAACCACCACAACACTATTGTTCGAATGCAGGTCTATGCCACAGAATTTCATCACGGCCTCCTCACAGCAAAAGACTAAGTTCGCACCTTGAATTTTGCGCCACCTCCGTGAGGTGGGGAGGCCGGCCAGATGATTCTCAGATTTATTTTCT
>JARLJJ010000658.1 GCA_031291275.1 Formivibrio sp. | reverse complement strand
CTGGATGCCGAGAACAACTTTGTGCGCGTCCGCTCAGATGTGATCAGCCGCGTTCTTGGCGAGCACGTCGTCGACCCGGTGCACGACCGGCACATCTTTGAAGAGGTCTGGACTCGCCAGATCCACAACCCCAAGGCCTTTTGGGCGCCTTATCCGCTCACCTCAATCGCCGAAGACGATCCGGCCTTTGTCCGGCCAATACCGCGCAACAGTTGGGGCGGTGCTACGCAGGCACTCACGGCTCTCCGCGCGCCCCGCTGGATGCCCTTCTACGGAAAGGATGCCGAACTGCAGCACATGATGCGGCAATGGGTGGAGGCGATCAGCAGACACACCGAGTTCCGCCAGCAGATGGACCCGGAGACCGGCGACTTCACGCAGAAGGACCCCAGCGGCTACTCCCCTGCCGCACTCGTCTACCTCGACTACATTCAACGTTTAAGTGCGACGGCCAAAAGCTGAGTTACTTTCCCAACGCTGGAAGTGGTTTTCATTGTCCAGACAGCATGCTTTGAAACTAGCCCTGGTTTATCGCTACTAGCCGTATCGCTCCACTCAGCGAAACAGACTGAATTGCGTAGAATGTACTTTTGAACTGCTCTATTGAGAGCCGTAAGTCCTTATCTACATATAGAAAGCCCTTCGATATGATCTATCGAAGGGTCGAAAAATCCATTCATTCTTCTATTCAGTTTTACCGAGAATTTGATGGTGCCCACAAATTCGACACCCAAGCCGGCAGATTCTGGGTTGGCCTTGGGTTATGCAAACGGCGACCACGGCCAATGTTTTTGGAAAAGGTTTCTGGTAATGCACGAAACATGCCGTATTTAGAATCCAGGTTATCCAAATGCCATGGCTTCGGATGCGCAAAACGAGTTAGGCGCATTGCGGGCACCCTGGCAGTTAGCGCTACTTGGAGTGCCCGCGATGCATTCATAAGCGATTCTTACTTTTCAGCGACCGCCTGCGCCTTTGCGTCCCTGACAGCATCGAGGAATGCGTGTGCGGCTGCCGGCACGGCTATGTCGCCCTGCAGAATGCGGCGAGTCGTGATGTCATGGCCATAGATAGCTTCGGTGGAGTCATCGTCGCGGCGAATGGAAGCGCCGTTCAGCGTAAGTCCGGCGAACGCACCCTTGGCGCGCGAATAGGTCAGAATCTCGGTTTCGAGCTTCCAATCGGTATTGGCAGAAGCGTGTCGTCCGACCGGTCCGGCTGCGGCGGAGGCATCCGCTCCAAGCTGGAACTGGCTGGAGAGCAACTGCTGCATTCCCTTGTCATTCTGGATGATCATAACCAGATCTACGCCTTCGATGCCGATCTGTAGGCCCCAGCTTCCGCCCGTGATGGCGAAGAACGCTGGTGCGCTCCATCCGCTGGCGGTGCGGCAGGTGGCAACGCCTCTGCCATTTTCCGCGCCAAACACAAAGCCACCCTTGAGCATGTGGGGCACGACAGCGATGCACTTTGCGTGTTCGATGACTTCTTCCGGAATGCCCTTATCGGGCGCCGCCATGATCTCATGGAGCACTGCGCCTGCATGATCGAGCCGATCGGTGGTTGCTTCGCGATCGGATGCCGCCCAGCCGAAGCTCGACAGACTGAGTACTGCTACGAGTGTCATAAATTTCTTCATGCATTTCACCTTTTTCTACCCATGCGCAGCATCACAAGCTTTACGCGCACTGAGGCGCACAAGGTAACTCTCACGTTAGTGGGGGTTCGATTGCTGCGTCTGAGCAAGAATGCTCAGTGGGTGAATAGAGTGTGCACGCATCGCCTGGTCTGACGTGATCCAAACTGCTCAGACGGCGATGACTCTGGCCGCTACGCTGAGAGGCGTCGAAGTACTGAATCAAAGCCACGACGGCGAAGCGAAATACTAAAATCATCAGCCGATCCATCATCTGAATGAAGCCGTAAAGTCGCCGTTTGACAGCTATAACCCTAGATTGAGGCATTTGAGTGGTACTCAATTCTCTCAATCTGGTTTTTAAAACTTGAATCCACGGAGGTGTACCTATGAATAATGAACGCGTCAAGGGCACAATCGACGAAGTGGCAGGAAGCGCCAAGCGCAAGGCGGGCGAGTTGACGGGCAATACCCAGCTCGAGATTGAAGGTATGGCACAACAGGTCAAGGGCAAGGTAGAAAATGTCTGGGGCAAGGCGAAGGATGCAGTCCGCGATGCAAACGAGGAAGCAGCCATCGAGCATAAGACGCGCATAGAAGTAGAACTGGAGTGCGCAGAGGTAGAGGACAAGGCAGCCCCAAATCGGAAATAGCGGTTCGCGCTGCTCGGGCCTTCCATTATCCGCAGCTAAACGCCTGGCAAATCCGGCCGCAAGCAGTATCCAAAAAACACGCAAGAGAGGATTTACATGCTTAATTTAGGTTCATTGGTTCGTAACAGCCGGATGCCGGTTGTGGCGTTGGTGCTTGTAGCGGCCATGCTTTCCGGATGCAAATCCAAGCAGGATGAAGCGCTGGATCAAGCGAAGAAGCAAGCGGTTGCAACAGGACAGGCGCAGCAGGTAGTCTCAGTGGACAAGAATGGGACCACGACGACAACAGTAGTACAGCCCCCGGCAGCCGGACAGAAGATTGCAGCAATTACAACAACAACGACGCCTCCAGTAGTAGGGGCGGCAATTCCAGCACCTGCGGGGCCGAAGGTTTCAGCTGTGCCGTTGCCGGTGAATGTAAACATCCCAGCCGGCACATCTCTGACAATCCGGATTGATCAACGCATTAGCGTAAAAGCCAGCCGGAGCGGGGACACATTTACTGGTGAGATCGTTGACCCTGTACTGGCCAGTGACAATGGTGTGTTGCTTCCGAAGGGGACTCAGGTAGCTGGAGTGGTGGATGTGTCGCACCGGCGCGGACACTTCAAAGGCAGATCGTTGCTTGCGTTGCGGTTGACTTCGCTGACGCTGAATGGGACACAGTATCCATTGGCGACACGTGATCTGACGCGGAGCAAGAAGGGTAAAGGCAAACGCTCGGCGGCCATGATTGGTGGCGGTGCAGGGCTAGGCATGCTTGTGGGCGGACTGGCTAGTGGCGGCACCGGACTCTTGATAGGCGGACTCGCGGGTGGCGGCGCTGGAACCGCAGTAGCGGGTTTGACGGGGAATCGTGATATCGACATACCGGCGGAGTCGATTGTGCACTTCAAGCTGGCCGACGACCTTGTGGTGCAGCTAAAGCCATAGTTGGGGCTTTCTCATCTTTTTGCATCCTGGCGCAAATTCGGCCACGCTTCTGGTTTGATAAACACCAAGATACGAAAAGAACATGCCCACATCTATTGAGCCCAGGCTTTCCCCATCTCGACGGATTCGATTGTTGTTGAAGTCTCTCGGCCCCGGCATCATCACCGGGGCCGCGGACGATGACCCCTCTGGTATCGCCACCTACTCTGTCGCCGGCGCGCTGCTAGGATCAAAGCTTTTGTGGACAGCGCTGCTGACGTGGCCGTTGATGGCCGCTGTCCAAATGATGTGTGCCCGTATTGGCATGGTGACGGGGCAGGGCCTGGCCGGAAACTTCAAGCAACGATTTCCAAGATGGCTGTTGCTTGCCTTCGTAATCGCCCTGCTGATCGCTAACACAATCAACATTGCTGCGGATCTTGCCGGCATGGCAGATGCGGCCGCAATGCTATCTGGAATCAACTCTCACTGGTTTGTGGTTTTGTTTGCACTTCTGATTTCATGGGCAACGGTCCGGCTTCAATACACGCAGATTGCAAACGTGCTCAAGTGGCTTGTGCTTGTTCTTTTTGCTTACCCGATTACTGCATTTGTGGTGGGAGCCAACTGGAGCCAGGTACTGCGCGACACGCTTGTGCCGTCAATGCCGCACAGTAGAGAAGAGTGGTCAACGCTGGTCGCAATTCTTGGTACCACGATCAGCCCATATTTGTTCTTCTGGCAGGCAAGTGAAGAAGTGGAAGAGGAAAAATCGGTAGGCCAAAACACGATCGCGCAGCGGAAAGGGGCAACACCTGAAGAACTTACGATGAGAAACCTCGATGTGGGTGTTGGTGCATTCTTCTCAAACATGGTCATGTTCTTTATCATCCTCACCACCGCGATCACCCTCAACCAGCACGGGATTAAAAACATCGAAACATCGCGCCAGGCGGCTGAAGCCCTTCGGCCCTTTGCGGGCAACCTCGCTGCGACCTTGTTCACTCTGGGCATTGTCGGCGTTGGATTTCTTGCCATTCCCACCCTTGCCGGATCGGCCGCATATGCCTTTGCTGAGACTTTGGGTTGGCGTCAGGGCTTGAATAAGAAGCTGAAACAGGCGCGCTGGTTTTACGCGTTGATCCTTGTTTCGACCGCGGCGGGCGTGGCGCTGGACTTTATTGGAGTAAACCCGGTAAAGGCGCTCTACTGGACAGCGGTTATCAACGGATTACTGGCGCCCTTTCTTCTCGTGGCCATACTTATTGTCGCAGCGGATAAGAAGTTGATGCAAAATCAACCGAGTTCACGCATGGGATGGATTGTTGTCGCAATCACAACAATTGCCATGTTCGCCGCAGGGATAGCTATGTTTGTCGTGTAGATGGGGACCACACAATAGGAAACATAGACAGTTCCGGGTCGAACGAAAACCTCAGTTATACAGCGCGCACTTTTCTGAGGAATCGGCCTTGCGGAGGCTGCGTATCTTCCAGATCCCATAACAGACGCTGGCCACCAACATGCCTGCGAACACGCAAAGCAGTGGAGTCGACCACTTCTGAAGCGCTCCAGCCCACACGCGCTCGATCCTGCGCCCATAGGCAACACCTAGCCAGGCAATGAAGGAGTAACGCAGCGTGCGTGCCGCGCCATAGACGACGAGGAAGCGTATGCGCGAAACGCCCAGCGCACCGGCGGCAAGCGCGAACGGCAAGAGCGGAATGGGCGGAGGAAGCAAAGCGGGAAGAAAGACAGCAAGAATTCGGTGGCGCTCTACCCACCCGACGATTCGTCTAAGAAGACGCGCAGGTACGTGACGACTTAGCGCTGCTTCGCCACCTCTCCTGCCGGCCTCCCAAGTCGTGTATCCGCCCAGGATGCTACCTGCAATGGCAGAGAGGGCCAGCAGCCAGGGGTCTCCGTTGTGAGACACCAGCCACAGCAACAACAAATCGGTGCTGCCGGGCAAAGGCAAAGGAATCACCGATGAATCGATGACCGCTACGAAAAAGAGGCCAGGGATTCCCAGGTGCGTGAGCCAATGCGGCATCAAAAGCTGATGCGCTGGCGACACGGGGAGTTGGGCGGTATGTTGGACAAAGTTATACATAAAGACTTCTGGGCGGGATTAACAAAAATGCGCCACGACCTCTTTCGAAGCCGTGGCGCGTTGAATTACTCCATTTGAAGGCGAATTGTAACTCCTGATAGGGGAAGGCTACCGTTGAATAGGTAATAGCCATTGTCTCCCCTTTTCAAGAGCGCCTAAGTTCGTTACTGCAGACTTCCAACAGTTGCATTGGCAGGAATTCCAATAGCTTCGCCGGATACGACAAGTTCCACCCGCCGGTTCTGCTGGCGCCCACTTGCGTTTTCGTTTGAAGCTACAGGTGACGTGTTACCAAAGCCCGTCGCGCTGACCGAAAGCGTCGCCACGCCCTGTGCAACCAGGTACTCGCGGACGGCGCCTGCACGGTTCTCTGACAGCTTCTGATTCATCTCATCGCCACCGACATTGTCGGTGTATCCACCAACTGCGATGTTGAGACTTGGGTACACAATCAAAATTCCTGCGACTTTAGCCAGCTTCTCGCGTGCACCGGGCTTCAGTGAGTATTGACCGGTGTCAAACAAGACATCGGACATGCTGACGATAAGTCCGCGTGCGCTGTCTCGCGTATCGAGGATCTTGTTCAACTGCTCTGACAATTGCGCGCGCATTGCCAGCTTCTCGCTATCCGCCTTGAGTTCGCCCTGTTGCGCTTGCTGTGCGAGTAAACGAGACTGGTCTGCATCAGCTTGGGCAGCGGTAACTGCAGCAGCCGATGTCGCCTGGTTCGTAGCCATAGTGGCCTGGGCATTTGCCGCATCTGCTTGCGCCATTGCAGCATCAGTCTGGGCTTTTTCCTTCAGGCGGGTAGCGTCGTCGGCCTGAGCCTGCGATTGTGTTTGCGCGTCATTGGCTGCCTGAAGTTGATTAGCGTTGCGGTCGGCGTCGATTCTTTTGACAGCGATTTCACGCGCATCCTCTGCCGTTTGTACTGCCACTCGTGCAGCGGCAATCAGAGGCTTTGTTTCTACATGCTTTCTTACGGCGTAATCGTCGGCGGTCTTCATCGATTCGACAGCGTGCTGATAGCTTTCGCCTGCATACTGCTCTGCACCTTCCGATTTGGCGATGCGAAGTGCATTCCGCGCCTCGTAAAACT
>JARLJJ010000657.1 GCA_031291275.1 Formivibrio sp. | reverse complement strand
TGGACCACGCAGCCGAATTCGGCTACGGCGTTCCAGCCTTCAACGTCAACAACCTTGAGCAGATGCGCGCCATCATGGAAGCCGCTGACAAGACTGACTCCCCGGTGATCGTCCAGGCTTCGGCCGGTGCCCGCAAATACGCAGGTGCCCCGTTCCTGCGGCACCTGATCCTGGCGGCCATCGAAGAATTCCCGCATATCCCGGTGTGCATGCACCAGGACCACGGCACCAGCCCGGACGTCTGCCAGCGCTCCATCCAACTGGGCTTCAGCTCGGTGATGATGGACGGTTCCCTGGGCGAAGACGGCAAGACCCCGACCGACTACGAATACAACGTCCGCGTGACCCAACAGACCGTGGCCATGGCCCACGCCTGTGGCGTTTCGGTTGAAGGCGAGCTGGGTTGCCTGGGTTCGCTGGAAACCGGCATGGCCGGTGAAGAAGACGGTATCGGCGCCGAAGGCGTGCTCGATCACAGCCAGATGCTGACCGACCCGGAAGAAGCCGCGGACTTCGTCAAGAAGACCCAGGTCGACGCCCTGGCCATCGCCATCGGCACCAGCCACGGCGCCTACAAGTTCACCAAGCCACCTACCGGCGACGTGCTGGCGATCGACCGCATCAAGGAAATCCACAAGCGCATCCCCAACACCCACCTGGTCATGCACGGTTCGTCGTCGGTGCCGCAAGAGTGGCTGGCGATCATCAACCAGTACGGTGGCGACATCAAGGAAACCTACGGCGTGCCGGTTGAGGAAATCGTCGAAGGCATCAAGCACGGCGTGCGCAAGGTCAACATCGACACCGACCTGCGCCTGGCTTCCACCGGTGCCATGCGTCGCCTGATGGCCACCAACCCGAGCGAGTTCGACCCGCGCAAGTTCTTCGGCGCCACCGTGACGGCCATGCGTGACGTGTGTATCGCTCGTTACGAAGCTTTCGGTACTGCCGGCAACGCTTCGAAGATCAAACCGGTCTCGCTGGAAGCGATGTTCCAGCGTTACTTGAAGGGTGAGTTGAACGCCAAGGTCAACTAAGACCACTTTGGGTTATAAAAAACCGTCGTAAGACGGTTTTTTATTGTTCGTTTTTTGAGCGCTTTGATTCAGCCGCCATACGCCAGATGCTTGGAAATGTCCGCCAAGACGGACTAACTGTTCGCACAGTGAAAAATGTCCGCTATAGGTTAAAAAATGCTGATCTTTAATCCATTTACTCGGGGGGGGGCGTCTTTTGTGCTGTTCGAAGGATTATGATCTCAAGTCTTGCGGATATTTGTGGCGAGCGGGCTTGCCCGCGTTCGACTGCGCAGCAGTCGTAAAATCATAGTTTGCGCTATATTTGATACTCCGTGCCTAGAGGTTTTGGGGGCGCTGCGCACCCCAGCGCGGGCAAGCCCGCTCGCCACATAGGGGATAACGGCGGTGTGAGAGCATCGCCTGCCATCGTTTCGGCTGCTTGCTTCAAAGCCAAATGGCATCCCACAGCGGGTAGTCCCCAATCTGTTCGACCAAGCCCGCGCGCAGAGGGTTGGCGACGATGTATCGAGCGGTGTTGCGTAAGTCTTCGCCATCACGAATGGCTCGGTCGTGATAACCGCTTTGCCAGAAACGGCCGCAACCATGAGTGGCTCGATTGATGGTCAGCGTACTGCGGGATTTGATGCTGCCAATAACCTGTGAGAGATGACTATGGTGTAGTTGAAACAGCCAATGGAAGTGATCCGGCATGATCACCCAGGCCATGGATTCCACCCGGCCTTGCTCATGGGCTCGCCTCATTTCGGCGACGAGCAAGCGTGCCAACTGCCAGTTGGCAAATAGCGGTGATCGTTTATGCACCACTGCCGTGACCAGGTAGGCGCGGCCAGGTTCGGAGTATCGACCGATACGCAGGCGATGTGAGTCGGGATGTCGAGGTAATCCGTTGCACTCTCTTTGCTGGAGGAGATGTTACTAACGCTAGCAGCGCGCACGACGATGGAAGGAGTGGAAGGTTTACCGTGTATTACAGATCCCATTCTTTGTGCGGAGGTGCGGAGTTGCAGAATTGTGGCGAGCGGGCTTGCCCGCGTTCGGCTGCGCAGCAGTCGTAAAACCATGGTCCCGGGTATGTCTGATACACCGTGATTGCAGGTTTTGGGGGCGCTTCGCACCCCAGCGCGGGCAAGCCCGCTCGCCACAAGGTCCGGCTCGGCCTCACATTTTATTTGCTGACGGACATTAGCCCTGCTGGTTCTGTTTTGAAGCTTTACGTCGACCGTATGACCTCGCCTTCCAGCAATGCATCCACCACCGCCCGGGCCATTTCCACGGAGCGAACCATGGAGCCGATCAGGCCGCGCTCGATGCCGCTGGCCTCGGTGATTTCATCGGATATTTCTTCCGCGCCAATCAGCAGCAGAGAAACATGCCGCAACGCTTCTTCGGCACTGATTCCTGGGCGCACGGCAAACAGCGGGTGGTGTTCTCCGTCGAGGCAACCAAAGGTGCTCAGGCCGGTGGAGGGCAGGGTGTCCAGGAGGGGACGTTTGCTGTCGCGCATCACCTGCAGCAAGGCCTCGTTGGTTTCCTTGAGGATCGCGGTGATGCGCTGACGGGTGTCGTTGATGGGTGGATCGGGGACGAGCTTTTTCATGATTCGTGACTTCCTGTGGATGACAAGAAGCTGCCGGCTCTCACTTCCACGCAAGAAGGTGGCAGCTGTACGCAGGTGTGGAAGACCGGGCCACAGAAAACCCCGGCGCACCCGAAGGTACCCCGCGCACAGCCGCCATGACACGAACGAACAGTCGTATTCGTATTTGAGCGTCTGTGCACTTTTCTGTGCTTCGGACTTCCACATCCGACCACTGATCGGCAGTGGTGAACGAAGACTAGACGCGAAGAATTCAAGGGCGCAAGCCGCTCAGGGGTGATTACAATTTTCTAGGAAATGCCCTGCAAATGACAGTGTAGAATTCTGACAGGTCGTTTCTGTTGATCACTTAAGGGCATTGGATCTGAAATGATACGGTGTGGAAACGGGGCTTGGTCCGGGCGACGTCCCGACGAAGCTTTTAGTGGTATCAAGAGCGGATGCAATCGAATCGTTGAGCAGGGCGATGCGCCAATAGACCCGCAATCGGCGCATCTTTCCCAATGCGGTGACTGGCACCCTTGCGCTATCAATACAGCTTTACTATGACTTTAAAGGTCCCTTATTTTTATCAGTTTGAATTTCTGGTTTCTCGACTCTTGATTGGGCCAAACGATAATAGGGGTGTTATCTTTCGTGCTGGAACCTCTCATGTCCATAACTTTGCTGCCAGCTTCGATAAAAACAAATTCATCGTCTGCTTTCTTAAAGGTCCACATATTTGGATATGTAGTGTTGTCAGATTTGGCAATTACCCAGTCGTCGCTAGTTGTGAGTGATAAATAAGCGTGTTTTCCATTCTTAATCCGGTATTTGCCGTTGGGTGCTTGATGGATTTGCCACGTGGACTCGGGTTCATCATTGGCGTGATACAGCTTAACATTATGGGTGCGGTCGCTATTTTCAGTGAGTGCCATGTCCACAAGGCTGGAGTTGTTTAAAGCTGTGCGAATCTTATAGACGCCGGCTGTAACTTGAAAAAGCGTCTCAGGGGCGCCCTTGGGCGTCTGCTCAGGAGATGTGCTTTCTTTTTTCATGATGGGTTTCCTTATTCATCGTGTAGTACAGGCGTGATGTTTACTGGATAGACATTGTTTTCGGAGTGACACCACGTAGACCAAAGCCTCAGGGAAAATACACTTCTGATGGCTCGTTGCTGAACATGTTGATCGGGCGTTGCAAACTGGTCTACTGTCAGAAGTGACAGGTTTATAGACGGTTTTCGAATAGTAAGTAGTGCCTTAAAATATAAATCCGTGTTTTAAGTAGTACGTGAAGTTGGGGCGCGAGCGGGCAAGCCCCAATGCCGCTCAATTAAGGAAATAGAATTATTGAAAACGCCACATGATCGGTAGGCGCGGCCGGTCGACGTTCGATTGTCCGCGAAGATTTTAGCGGTCT
>JARLJJ010000656.1 GCA_031291275.1 Formivibrio sp. | reverse complement strand
GGAAGCTCTGCACAAGTCCGCAGCCCGCGTCATTGTTGAATAAACTATAAGCATGAAACGAGGGGCGCGTTTTCAGCAAACACTGGCATCGCAGGCGAGCTTTGCGAAGTATAGTCGCAAGAGCAAGCGGGAGCTGTTTCTTGACCAGATGAACCAGGTGGTTCCGTGGTCTGAGTTGCTGGCGCTAGTCGAGCCCGTGTATCCCAAGGCAGGCAATGGCCGGCAGCCGGTGGGCTTGTCGATCATGCTGCGGACCTATTTTTTGCAACATTGGTTTGGCTTGTCCGATCCCGGGATGGAAGAAGCGTTCTATGAGTCGGCTGTGCTGCAGCGTTTTGCTGGGGTGGATCTGGGCGTGGCCGCCGCGCCAGATGAAACCACGATCCTCCGCTTCCGCCACCTGCTTGAACAGCATGATCTGTGCGGGCAGATGCTGGACACGGTGAATCGCTACCTGGAAACGAAGGGCATCCGCATCTCGACTGGCACCATCGTAGACGCGACGATTATCCACGCACCGAGTTCGACGAAGAACAGCAGCGGCCAGCGGGACCCTGAGATGCATCAGGTCAAGAAGGGCAATCAGTGGTACTTCGGAGCCAAGGCGCACATCGGTGTGGATAGCAAGGAGACGGTGGTGCATTCGGTGGCTACCTCGGCGGCCAGCGTGTCGGACAAACATATGCTGCCCGACTTATTGCATGGCGAGGAGCGCAAGGTTTGGGGCGATGGCGGCTATCAGGGTCAGACCAAGGCGATTCACGAAGTCGCGCCGAAGGCGCAGGACATGACTTGCCGCCGGACCAAATACAAGGGCTATGTGGATGAAGAAGCCAAGCGCAAGAACACAACCAAGGCTCGAGTTAGAGCCAAGGTGGAGCATCCTTTTCGTATCCTGAAGCGTGTCTTCGGATTTACCAAGGTCCGTTACCGTGGCATCTGGAAGAATCACCAGTGGCTATGTGTTGCCTTCGCGCTGGTCAACCTGTACCAACACCGCAACCGGCTGACTCCCCTGAGGGCGTAGTGCCCCTGAAGGATGGAAAACGGCCACACAGAGAGATCAAAAAGGCAAACTCCGGCCCGTTTCTTTCATCGCAAAACTGACTCAAAAGCCAGAATTCATCTGCGGCCGAGTCGCCGCTACAAAATCAGGCACCTGCGCAGAGGTTCCTTAGGGCACCATTTCACCACACCGGGCCACCCCGCTCAACATTTACTGAGCGGCCTCATGTTGTTGTGAAAGTAATAAACAGAGACCGATCTGCGAATGATCCCTCTCGTCTGAGCAAAGTGTCCTGATTCAATCGTGTAGTCAATCCAGCGCACAAGAAACAGAAGTCGGTCCGGGTACGGATCACCGAGTATCGATTTCGGGATATATGGATCGCCGAACTCCAATTGATTGGGCGCTGAATCTACATTGGACGGCGCATGAGGATTCAATCACAGCAGAATCGCTTTTGTCTCTGATTCAAGGATTCGCACTAGCGTGGAACGCACAGTTCGCCCACGGTCAGATCACGAAAGACCTCCTTGCCAGCAAATTCCGAAAATCAACATTTCGAATTCGGGCGCAGATAAACAGATTGCGGGGAATTCGAGAAATCAATTGGGGAATTTTTGAAAGTTGCAGGATTCTGAAAAGCGCAGGAAAGTTGTCGGGGAATCGAGGATTTGTCAACGCGAGACGGGCTGAGAAGTATTGCGTAGGGGATGGCGGATTGCTGGGCAGGGCATTATGCTGAAAGGCCCACCCAAGCAACCGGGACGGAAGGACTCAACAGCCCCCATCCTGTTTACTGAAAGGTAATTTCCGAGT
>JARLJJ010000655.1 GCA_031291275.1 Formivibrio sp. | reverse complement strand
TGAATATGGGCGCACCCGGAATCCAACACGGGACCAACTCGCCAACACAATTGCAAAATTAGAGCGCGGTTCGGGGGCAGTCGTTGTAGCTTCGGGCATGGCCGCGATCAATCTGCTCTTGTCTCGTTTGGGACCGGATGACGGTATTGTAGCACCACATGACTGTTACAGCGGAACATACAGACTGCTCCGGCTCCGCGCCGAAAAACGCCATTTTAGGGTTATGTTCATCGATCAAGGGGATCTTCTTGCGGTGAATTTAGCCTTCTCCTCCAGGCCAAAACTTGTATTCATTGAAACCCCCAGTAATCCGCTGATGCGCATTGTTGACATAGAAGCGATCTGTCGGATGGCGAAAGCCGTGGGAGCGGCGGTCGCCGTTGATAATACGTTCATGTCGCCCGCGTTGCAGTTACCTCTCACGTTGGGGGCCAATTTTGTTGTCCACTCCACTACAAAATATCTGAACGGCCATTCTGATGTCATTGGCGGCGTGGTTATCGCATCTGAGAAAGAAGATGTCGCGCAGCTTGCGGAATGGGCCAATATAACAGGTGTAACCGGATCGCCGTTTGATGCCTATCAGACCTTGCGTGGACTCCGCACATTATACCCCCGCATGGAACGACAACAACAAAGCGCGGTGGCTATTGCCGATTTTCTGCATAACCACGGTCAGGTTGGTATTGTTCATTATCCAGGATTAAAATCCCACCCTGGCCATTGTCTGGCAAAATCCCAACAAGCGGGATTTGGCGCCATGTTGAGTTTTGAGATTAACGGTGGAACCGACGAGCTTCGACGATTTGTTGAAGCATTAAGCATTTTCACGCTCGCCGAATCTTTGGGGGGGGGTAGAAAGCCTTGTTGCTCACCCGGCGACAATGACCCATGTCGGAATGGGCGCGGAGGCCAGGCGTAGCGCGGGCATAAATGACACCCTCCTTCGACTCTCCATTGGCCTTGAGGCGGAAGGCGATCTCATTGAGGATCTAAAACAGGCCTTAGAGTATGCTAAATCCTGCCCGTAACCTCCCGTGAATCAGGTCACCCAGCATTATAGGCTGAGGTTTCCTTGGTGTTATTTTGCGAAGGCGAGGGTTGTCGAACGTCTGCTTGAGTTAGTTTTACCGCGGGAATGACACCTTTGTTTACGGCAATGCCAAGCTCCAAGCTCTGTGCTATTCGGTTGGCCCGAGCCATTAAGAGCGTCACGGCTGTCGGCGTGCAGATTAGGAGTGCGGTCTTCTCAAACAGCACCAGCCAGCGCTCGAAATGTTCTCGTTCGAGCGCAAGCGGGAGATGCGCCGACATAGGTTGGCCATGATAGCGTCCGGTCATCAATGCAACCGAGGACCAGAAGGTCGATATTTTTTGGATATGCGCCTCCCAGTCCTTCACTTTGTCAAAAACTGGGCCAAGAAGCGGATCTTGCCGGGCAACGGAGTAAAATTCCTGGACCAGACGTTCGAGTACATTCTCATCAAGCCCGGTCTCAGTGCGGATGGCCAAGATCAATTCTGCGCGCCTCTCCGCTCCTTCAGTTGGGGCGACTGCGATCTCTCGAGTAGCGGAACCTAAGGACGGTGAGGGCATTGTAGAATCTTTCGACAGAGGCCGGCAGGTCAGCCCAAAAAACGCGGGAATAGAATATTATTCTCGGTGTGAATGTGTTCGACGAGATCATCTGCAAATTTCAAACCACCGCCGTATAGGGCCCGCCATGTGGTGCAAGCACCCTCAGGTATCTGGAAATTTCCGGTAAGCTTTTCTAATTTCCGTAAATAGGCACCATGGTCATCGTGTTCTGCCATCATGACCGAAACCGGCCCGGCAATCTTCGGACTCGCCCCCTGACGCATCGCGGGGAAGAGGATCTGCTCTTCTTTTTGCATATGATTTTCAAGTTCAGCTAAAACCTGTTCGAGCAGGCTTGCCAATCCGATAGGGGAGGCGGGGTGATCCTTATGGACCGCTTCAACGCGGCGGGCCAGCCGGATCAGTTCAGGCAGCTCCCGCCGATGTACGTTATGATAGCGACTCTCGATCAGCTCGATCAGTTCATCGGTTGCCTGCGGCTGTGGGCAATCAACTGACGCAGCGGCAATGGCTTCAAGTTCGGCCTCCAACGTCGCGCAAGATAATTTCTTGGCTACGGCAGCCTCGGATAAGGAGATGTTGCCGCCACAACAGAAATCCAGCTTGTAACGTCGGAAGAGCGCTGTCGAGCCAGGCAGCGACGCCGCAATGGCACCAAGGCTGCGAAGAGCAAAGGGAGGTCCAAAAGGCTGGCTGGGAGTTGCGCTCATGAGAATTTTCCTTGACCGTTCAATGTGAGGCGGCAATCCATAGATTGGCGCTGGCAAGAGGCGTTGTGGTTGAAGTGGTATATATAATACCAGTTTAACATACACCCAATTGTGGTGTCGTCAATACCAATATATAATGCATGACATGAAATTACTGGCTTCAACCGATTTTGCCCTGCGGACGCTGATGGTGCTAACAAACGAACCGCCCGGTCGACCGCTCAATGTTGAGGCCATGGCGTATAAGTTGGGAGGATTATCCCGCAATCATCTGCACAAGATTGTTCAAGAATTGGCATCACTAGGGTTAGTTCATACAATTCGGGGTGCTGGCGGTGGTATGACTCTTGCTGTTGCCCCAAAAAAAATTCGGGTGGGAACGCTCATCCGACAGCTAGAGGGTGACCAGCCTGTTGTCGAATGCTTTCGCAATGATGGCGGATGTTGTACTCTGGCGGCTGGTTGCCAGTTGCGTGGCTTTATCCGTATCGCTCGGGAGAGTTTCTATCGAAGCCTGGACGCACACACGCTTGCGGACTGCTTTCAGGGCGATATCCAGTTAAGCTGAACCAATCGTCTACAGCTTAACTGAATCAAATTCCCCGCAGGATTATGGCCAGAGCGCGTCCCTTGTTATGGAAAGCGCTCTGGCGGGCACGCTTCGCCGGTATCACCTGGCCAGGGCAACTTGTCTGTGTTTTTGCGGTGATGCAAAGCGCAGCAGGCTGGTCAGCAACAGGCTCAGCACGGCAAGACATACATAAACAATGAAGCCATGCGCATAACCTGCCGACCCTTGTGACCCGACGAAATAACCGAGCAGCGGCGGCACGGCAAAACCGCCCAACGCGCCAAGTCCGCCGATCCAGCCCGCAGCGCCGCCTACTGCGTCTGGCACATACCTGGGAAGTAAGCCGAAGACAGCGGCATTGTTTGTCCCCATTCCTATCCCAACGAGCAATTCGCCAATGATCGAGAGGGTGAAATCATTTGAGACGGACATCACCACCGCACCAGCTAGGAGAAAGACGAGGGCAATCGCCGCGACGATCTCGCCGCCGAATTTGTCGGTCCAGCTGCCGCCGGGCACTCGGATCAGTGATGACAACAGGGAGAAACTAGCGGTGAGAATAATGGCGGTCCAATGCGTGGTGTGGAAAAAACTCTGCCAATAGATCGGAAACCATGCGGTCAGGGCCAAGAACCCACCAAAGGTGGTGAAATAGAGGATAACCAGCGGCCACGTGCGCCAATGTTTGGCGGCCTCAAGTAGTGTGTGAAGCGCACTCGCTTGCGGGAAGAGTTCCTGGCCGCATTGCTCTGCGCGCCTGCGGCTTTCTTCACGGGAGTTCCCTCTGCCCCGCAGTTGGAAATAGGGGGCATTCTGGCCAAGCATGAGGTAGAGCCCAATACCGATAATGACGATCACAAGCGATACCAGGTAGGCTCCCCAAAGGCCGACGGAAATGATCAGCAGCGGAAGGATGATGGCGACAAGTCCAGGCGAGGTGTTCCCCAACCCCGCGTAAGCCGCGAGCGCCCACCCCTGGTTCTTTTTTGGAAACCAGTAAGAGACCTGCCCAATACCAACAGAGAACGTCGCAATGCCGCAACCGCCGAGCGCACCGAAAATGAGAAGCCACGGATAATGTTGCTGGCCGAGATGGTTGGGGTAGAGGGTCAATAACATCCAGTAGAGACCGCCAATTCCGACGACGGACAGCACGAGAAGGATAACAAAGGGGAGCTTACCTCCTGTGATATCAACCCAGGCACCGAACGGAATGCGGAGCAACGACCCGGTGAGCATTGGGATCGCGACCAGGAACCCGACTTGCTCTGGTGAGAGACTCATCACCTTAATAAAGATTTGAGCGGTGGGGCCGAAAAGCGAGACGGCACCAAAGCCGATAAAAAAACCTATCGTTGCGCCAAAAAGCGCGCGGTTTGGACTTCCGTGCAATGCTGGTGGATTTGGAGGCGCGTTGATCTGGGTTCCATTTACCATATTATGATCTCCTTTTTGTGTGTCGGGATAGTTTGTGTTTGTACGGAAGAATTTGAGCGGTACAGCGATCGTAGTGAAAGCTTTATAAAACGTCATACTCAATGTGGTGGAAATCTGTGTATAAACCACGCACATAAATGATACGAGAGAATTCGATATGCCGACCTATGATGATGGTCTTTGATATAAGTCAAAACTAAGTAAGGTCGTCCGCAAAGGACGCACTTTCTAAACGATTACGAGTAAACAACGGAAATTGTCAGTAATTGTAATAATTATAATGTCTTGAATGGCAACTGAATTGCACTTTCTATCGGACAGTAATCTTGCTCTACGTAGGATTGTTATTCGCTCAGGAATCTATTTATTATACGGAGTTCGAGCTCCTCTGCGTGGTGTTTTAAGGAAATTTTCGTCGTCAACCAAAGTTTGATTTAGATCAAAGCGGCCTTGAGTGTAAAGTGCCATATCGTATGAACCTTTAGGCGACCCGGTAGATCCCCTTCCTGGAGCATAAGGTAAGACACACTCGAGGATTAAGTCTCTTATGTTTTGCTTTCAATGCGAACAAACAACGAAAACGGACATCGGCGCGGGTTGTGCAACCGCCAAAGGTGTTTGCGGAAAAGACGAGGCAACAGCAGACCTGCAGGATGTGCTGATTTATCAACTCAAGGGAATCGGCCAGTATTCGGCACGGTTGCATGCGCTGGGCCACGCGGACGCCGCTGCCGATAGCTTCACGCTCTATGCGTTATTCACCACACTTACGAACGTCAATTTCAACCGTGCCCGGTTTGTGGAAATGATCGCCGAAGCGGCGCGCATCCGTGACCGTATGCGTATTGCCTATGAGACCGCGGCAAAGGCCGCCGACCAGACCCCCGAGACCCTCACGGGTCCGGCGAGCTTCATTCCAGCGGATTCGCTTATTGGTCTGCTCGCGCAGGCCAATATCGCAAGCGTTCGTGCAGGCCTGGATGTGGTCGGTGAGGATGTCATCGGTCTGCGGGCGCTAATTCTGTATGGGATGAAGGGCGTTGCCGCTTACGCGCATCACGCCGAAGTTCTCGGCGAAACCCGTGAGGAAATCGGTGCGGGCATCGCTCATGCGTTGGATTTTCTGGCCTCTGATCCGGTCGACCTCGAAGAATTGCTGGCAGAATCGTTGGCTCTTGGTCGCGTGAATTTCACGGTGATGGAAGCCCTGGATGCAGGTAATACCGGCACCTATGGCACACCGACGCCCACGACAGTGCGGACAACGCCGGTTGCTGGCAAGGCCATTCTGGTTTCGGGCCACGACATGCGCGATCTGTCCGCCATTTTGGAAGCGACCAAGGACAAGGGGATCAACGTCTATACGCATGGCGAGATGCTGCCTGCCCATAGCTACCCGAAACTGCACGCCTACCCGCATCTTGCCGGAAATTACGGCGGCGCCTGGCAAAATCAGCAGCAGGAATTCGCGGCCTTCCCGGGCGCGATTGTGATGACTTCCAACTGTCTGATCGAACCGAACGCGCTCTATCGCAACCGCATTTTCACCGCTGGGCCGGTTGGTTGGCCGGGGCTGCGCCACATTGGCGATGGCGATTTTTCCGCCGTGGTGCAAGCCGCGCTGGCATTGCCTGGATTTGCGAAAACAGAGCCCGAGAAAACCATTCTGATCGGCTTCGGTCGTGAAGCGGTACTGGGTGTGGCTGGCACGGTGATCGACGCCGTGAAGGCCGGGGCAATCAAGCACTTTTTCCTCATCGGCGGATGTGACGGCGCGGCGCCAGGGCGCAACTACTACACCGAGTTCGCAGAAGCGGCGCCGCAAGATACCGTCTTGCTGACGCTGGGCTGCGGTAAATATCGCTTCAACATGGAGGAGTTTGGCGACATCGGCGGCGTGCCGCGCCTGCTCGATATGGGGCAGTGCAACGACACCTACTCCGCCCTCGTCGTAGCAAACGCGCTCGCCAAGGCATTCGATTGTGGTGTGAACGATTTGCCATTGTCTCTGATCATCTCGTGGTTTGAGCAAAAAGCCGCTGCCGTGTTCCTGACCCTGCTCGCGCTTGGGGTTCGTAACGTGCGTCTTGGGCCAAGCCTTCCCGCTTTCCTCACGCCGACACTGCTCGACGTCCTGGTGGGTCGCTTCGGTATTCAGCCAATTACCACGGCTGAGGCGGACATCGCGGCGGCGCTAAATCGTCAGGCCGCCTAAAGCAATTTGAGGCCGGGAAAGTCTCCCAGCTCCGGCCTCAATGGGGCGGAGCGTTTCAGGATGGTACTGCATGTATCACCCTGAAACGTGAAGTCTTTTTAAATCACGTAAATTTAGAGAGTACACAAGAATGCCGGAGATAACGCTTGTCACGCGCGATGGCGCGCGTTTGGGGTTTGGTTGCGGCGCGGATGAAAATGTGCTCGATGCCGCGGCGGCAGCGGGCCTGTTTCTACCCGCGATGTGCCATGAGGGGAGTTGCGGCCTGTGCCACGCCTCAGTTGCTGAGGGCGCCTACGAGATGGGTAGTTATACCAAAGATGCGTTAAGCGATGCGGATCAGAACGGCGTGCTGCTCTGCCGCTGCCAACCGCGTGGCGATCTGGTCGTCAATCTCCCCTATCCGCAAGCCGATATTCAACGTCATGAAGTTGTCAGCCGCGAGGCCGCTATCGTTGCGTTTGCCCCGGCTGGCGCTGGCGCCGTGGCCGTTACGCTGGCTTTGAAACCGCATCCTGAGTTGGGACAGGCCGCAGATTTTGTGCCGGGCCAGTATATGGAGCTTACGATTCCAGGCACAGACATTCGGCGTGCCTACTCACTGGCCAACCTGCCAAATTGGGATGGACGTTTGGAGTTTCTCATCCGATTGCAAAAAGGTGGCGAATTTTCGAGCTATCTGGCAGAGCGCGCCAAAGTGGGTGATACGCTGATAACGCGAGGCCCGTTGGGAAATTTTGTGCTGGATGAAACCAGCCCTCGTCCGCGCTGTCTGATTGGGGGCGGTTGCGGCTTTGCGCCGGTGTTATCCATTTTGCGGCACCTCGCCAACTTCCAGGACACACAGCCCACGCATCTGATTCTTGGGGCAAACCGGGAGGATGAGTTGTTCCCGTCGAATGAACTTAATGTGCTTCGTGCCGCGCTGCCACATTTGGGTGTAACGCTCAGTGTCTGGCGGCCAGAGGCGGATTGGGGGGGATTCACGGGCACGGCAGCAGAGGCTTTTTCTGGATATTTAGAGTCTTGCACGGAGACGCCTGATGTCTATGTCTGCGGTCCGCCGAAAATGCTTGAAGCGGTAAAAGCCGTGGCGCAAGATCGTCGTATCCCGCCGGAGCGGATCATCGCGGAACACGTCTCCTGAGGTTGAATTTTGGGTAAGGTAATGACGTGTGATCCATGCATCTGACACGCTTTACCGATTACGGATTGCGCACACTCATCTATTTGGCGCTGCGCCCGGATGATAGGGCATCTATCGCTGAGATATCAGGGGCTTATCAGATTTCTGAATGTCATATGGTCAAGGTAGTTCATCATCTTGGTCGGGTCGGGCTAATTAAGACCACTCGCGGCCGCAATGGTGGAATCCGGTTGGCCCATCCTGCGGCCGACATCTACCTTGGGGCGGTTATACGCGCCACGGAACCTAGCCTTGCCTTAATGGAATGTCTGGCCGGAGACACTTGCGCCATTGGAGGCATCTGCTGCCTACAAAATATCATGGACGAAGCGCAAAAAGCAATGCTCGCGGTACTAGATCGTTACAGCTTAGCAGACGTCTCTGGGCCGATGAGTCATGCATTGCAACGTCGCCTGAAAATTCTTCATGAGTGACCCATAAGGGAGATATTCTTGCCCGACGAATTCAAGCCCTTTTCCTCACCAGCGTGTTTTACCCATGAAATGGACAATACCTACATGGGTTTTGCCGACCGTGACACGTTGCTTGTTGTGCTAAATCAATTGCTGGAAGCGGAGCGCGCTGGCACCCGCATCGCCTTGCAAATCGCAACCATCAGCGACGATCCGGAACTCACGACGCAGATGATGGCTCTGCATCATGACGAGGCAAGATGGTGCGCTGTCCTGACGCGCGCCATTGTAGGATTGCAGGGCGAGCCTTGGACAAAAACCGGAGATTTTTACGAAAAAGTCATGGCGCTCCCCGAACTTCCGGAACGCCTAGCTTTGTTGCGCCGTGGCCAGGCATGGGTTGCACGAAAAATACGGGAAATATCGCCCAGGGTGGGCGATACGAATCTATTCAGCGATCTGTCCGCGATGCTTGCCGCGCATGACAAGACAGATCGTCCCACCGGATAGGATTCTCCGATGTTCGCTGAAAATTCTAGACAGGGTGATACGCAAGTCAATGGTGCTGTGGCGGAGACGCCAACTGAAAAACATCATTCAAGATTCCATACAATGCGAAGAATCGTAGCATCGCAGATCGTTCAAACGCGGTCATTCTCATGACGTTTCCAATTCTTTTGCCAGATTACCGGCTGCTGCTCGCGGGCCATGTCAGCGCGGTAATTCTGTGGATGGCGGGGATGCTCATTCTGCCTAGCATTTATGCCGAACATAGTACGCTTCAGGCGAACGATCGCGGCCACGGTCATTTTGTCGCGATCGAGCGCGTCGTTATCAAGGGCCTCGTCAATCCCGCAATGTATGCGGCCTGGGGTTTCGGCGCGTTATTGATTGTCACGCCTGGTACGATGTCCTGGCATGCCAGGTGGTGGCAGATCAAATTCGCCGCAGTCTTCGTTTTGTCGGCGTATCACGGCGTGCTCTCCATGTGGCGGCGTCACCTGCACCATGGCACGAATCGACACAAAAAAAATTTCTACCACGCGATGACCGCCGTGCCCATTTTCCTTGTCATACTGGTGGTTACGATGGTCATGGTGAAGCCGCATTAGTTTTGTATTCTTTGAGAAAAACTTCTGAGTTTCTGCTGTAGTTAACATAGTATCAACACAAAAAGTGATTGTTATGCTTCTGAAAATCTGGTTTCTGATCGGAAAAATTCTTTATATCGCTAGTTGGTTGATAGCGATTCTTGTCGTCGTGTACATTGCAGGAGGTGCGATCTATTTCGTTGCGCACGGTAGATAGCTCGGCTTATAAGAATCTTTGATGAACGGGAGCAAAACGGCCTCGCAGATGGTCAAAGTGAGTTTGTGGCCGATTTCGGCTGCGCGAGGTGAATCTGTCCTAGCTTATGTGGGAATTAAGGGGGGTAGTGGATAAAACCCAACATTTGAGTCCGATTTAGGATTTTCTGAGCTTCGTCTGGACCTTGGTACACGAGAATATCCGCAAATATGGAACGATCTCGAACGCACTTGTCATGGCGTTGGAGCTGGCCGACACGTTCATACACCGACCGGACGCGGTATGATGCGTGTTGGCTGATTGATGTGCTTTATTTGGGGCGTTGAATGGATTATTGACCTGGAGGCATGAAAAAAGTAGCCAATCTTGACGAAGCTTGTTTTGCAGAAATCGACGAAAACCGCTTGTTTGTGCCAGCGCAGCGCCGACATCCACCACGCATTTTGCTGCTCTATGGATCTATAAGAAAGCGTTCCTTCAGCCGTCTGGTAACCGAGGAAGCTGCCCGAATTCTGCGCCGCTTCGGCGCCGAGACGCGCACTTACGACCCGTCCGGCCTGCCGCTGCCGGACGACTCAGAACCCGACCATCCCAAGGTTCGGGAATTACGTGATCTGGTGACCTGGAGCGAGGGGATGGTGTGGTGTTCGCCGGAGCGGCACGGCGCTATGACCGGCGTCATGAAAGCGCAGATCGATTATTGGATACCGCTAGCGCTTGGCGCTGTGCGTCCGACTCAGGGGAAGACGCTGGCCGTCATGCAGGTCTGCGGAGGGTCGCAGAGCTTCAACGCGGTCAATCAACTCCGCCTTCTCGGCCGCTGGATGCGCCTGATCACGATTCCCAACCAGTCCTCGGTGGCGAAAACCTTCGCGGAGTTCGACGAGAACGACCGCATGAAGTCCTCAGCCTATTATGACCGCATCGTGGATGTCATGGAGGAACTGGTGAAATTCATTGTGTTGACCAGTGGATGTGCAGATTATCGGGTTGACCGTTATAGCGAGCGCAAGGAAAACGCCGAGGAATTATCCAGGCGGGTCAATCAGCGGTCGATCTGACGCGCTGTTTTGGGCGGATGCCGATAGCTTGAAATGGCGGCAACGGGCGCTAGACCGAGCTGCTATTCAGCGGCATTTGGATTGCTAGGGTCAAAACCCAATAAACCTCTTGCTATTTCAATGATCCGATGATTCGCTGTCCCCGATTCGGGGGGGACACATGCGTCGGAACTTGTTTTGGTTATCGGATGAGCAAGGGGCGAAGATAGAACCACTTTTGCCGACGGACGTTCGCGGCAAACCGCGGGTGGGTAATCCCCCCGTTTTTAACGGGGCCTATCCGTAGAACTCACGCGGCGAGTTTCAGTTTCTGTGCGGGTGTTATCCCGCCGATGCCCATATTGGGCCGTTCATTGTTGTAGGTCCAGAGCCATTCCGTGGCGAAGTCTTG
>JARLJJ010000654.1 GCA_031291275.1 Formivibrio sp. | reverse complement strand
TGTTGACCAGCACATCGATCGGGCCGAATTGTTCACGAGCCATCTCGAAAGCTTTGCGGGTAGACTCCCAATCGGTGATGTCGCCGTAGATGCACTCGAACTGATAACCCGCTGCCAACTGACTGGCAATCCAATCGTTCTTGCGGCTGGAATCAGAGCTGCAACCGACGATTACCTTGAATCCTTCCTTGTACAGACGTTGGCTGATTGCCGTGCCAATGCCGCCCATACCACCCGTCACCATTGCAATACGACTACGCGACTCCATGGATCTACTTCCTTTTTTTGCATTGCGGGAGAGAGGATTGTTCGATATCGACGGGCTGTGTGGAAGTGTTTGAAGGTGACTGTTTGGTGTCCAACGGTGCCACGCGGGCGTTTTGGCCCGCAGGCAAAAAATGAGGAGTGCCCATACCGGGATCAATACTTGAAACTGAATGGATGCTTAATATTTTTGCAACATAGTTGAAATATGTTCAGCGCATGTCAGTATCCGGCTCCGGACTGGACGTTCGGTTCCATAAGTCATTGAGGACGCCATGTATAGATTGAGTTCAGGTTATGCCAGCGTGCTGGTGAACACGTTTTTGGCCCAAGGACTGGACGTTGCCCGTCTGTGCGAGGAGGTGGGGCTGGATGTAAAGCTCGTGAATAATCCGGGAGCATTCTGCGAGCGAAGCGTCATCTATCGTCTTTGGGATCTGGCTGCTCAGGCTTCGGATGATCCAGACATCGGTTTGAAAGCCTACGGAAAATTCCATCCCAGCAGTTTTCAGATCGTGAGCTACACGATGATGTCCAGTTCGAATCTGAAAAGGGCGCTTGAACGTCTGGTTCGTTTCAGCCCGTTGATCGGTACCGGATTCAGCCTTTTCTTTGTCCAGGAGCAGCAGCATTACCGACTGGCCATCCTCGAACATCAGCAACGTGGTTCGGTCAAACCCCGGCAATATACGGATGCGGGACTGGCTTCGCTGCTGAGTTTCTGCCGTTGGTTGGCAGGTGACAAGTTACCGCAACCGTTGAGTGTGGAGTTTACCTATCCCGAACCTGACGACACGTCGGAGCATCAGCGGCTTTTTGGCTGTCCACTGCATTTCGGGGCGGCTTATGACAGCATCTTGTTCGATGGCCAGGAGCTGCTGCATCCTTTGAGTATGGCCAATGAGGCGTTGGCCATACTCCATGAGAGTTTTGCCGAGGCTCAGTTGGACCTGTTGCCCGGCTTCGCTATTGTTGGCAGGATTCGTGCGCTGATTACCGCGCGCTTGAGCCAGGGGCAAGGGCAATGTGATATGGAATCGATTGCGGCGGCACTGAGCATCAGCAAGCGAACGCTTCAACGAGCCCTTGAGAAGTATGGCACGCAATTCAAGGATGTCCTGAATGATGTGCGCCGGCAGTTGGCCGACTTCTATTTGCGCCATTCTCATTTCAACATGAAGCATGTGACGCATCTGCTCGGTTTTCATGATCACAGCAGCTTCCATAAGGCCTGCACCC
>JARLJJ010000653.1 GCA_031291275.1 Formivibrio sp. | reverse complement strand
GATGTAAAGCTCGCGCTCGAACACCTCCTCCGAGACATCACGGGCGTTCCACAGCATGATCTGTTCGATTTCAGGCCGCGTGGCATTGGCTTTTTCGCCGATGCACTCAACATTGATCGGCACTTGCCGCCAACCGTAGATTCGATAACCGAAGTTCAGAATTTCGGTCTCGACGATCTGCCGGCAAATTTCCTGCGCCGATAGATCGGTCTTGGGCAGAAACACCTGCCCCACCGCAATCGGGCCTTCACGCAGACGATCGCCACCGCGCCGAACTTCGGCAGCAAAGAAATCCTGCGGAATCTCGATATGAATGCCAGCACCATCGCCAGTTTTACCATCAGCATCCACAGCACCGCGATGCCAGACTGCCTTTAGCGCATCGATACCTGCCTGCACGATATCACGGCGCTTCTTGCCATCCAGTGCGGCGATCATCCCAACGCCACAGGCATCATGCTCCTGGCTAGAGTTGTAGGTATGCTCGAGGGTTTTTTCATTGGCGGCCCACGCTGCCAAAAACTCAGAACCGGTTTCCATCGACATATTCAAAGCTCCGAAATAATTATTCAGCAGCTTGGGCAAAGCCCTGGCTGACCTGGATATATTCATTGATCTGGGCGGCTGCATCGCGGCCATCACGGATGGCCCACACAACCAGACTGGCACCACGCACGATGTCACCGGCGGCAAACACGCCAGGCAGGCTAGTCATGAAACTGCGCGGATCGGTCTTTAAAGTCCCCCAGCGGGTGACTTTTAAATCCTTCTCGCCGAACGCGGTTGGCATGTCCTCGGGATCAAAGCCAAGCGCCTTGATGACGAGGTCGGCTTCAACATTGAAAGAACTGCCCGCGATCACATCAACAGATTGCCGGCCCGAGGAATCCGGCAAACCGAGATGCATGCGGATGGCCCGCACTGCGGTAACCTTATCATCGCCCAGGAAAGCTTCAGGTGCGGCCAGCCATTCGAAGATCACACCCTCATCCTCGGCATTGCCAACTTCGCGCAAGCTGCCCGGCATATTGGCGCGGTCACGGCGGTATAGGCAGGTCACCGAT
>JARLJJ010000652.1 GCA_031291275.1 Formivibrio sp. | reverse complement strand
GCGTAATTCGATTCCACGCCCTTGATCCAACAGTATGCACATTTAGACATGCTGAAGTTTGAGGAGTACCCGCTGTTGTTGGCATACACCTGCAAATCTTCAACGCCCGCATAACTCGCGGACATCTCGAAAGGAACCGCGATGGGCGTATCCGTGTATGCGCTGTAAAGTGCGGGCGATACTGAGATCGTCCTGCCGCTGATACCTATTACAGCGACAATCTGTCCGCGTGCGAGGCTTCCGCCACGCGTCCAGTCTCCGTCGCACCAGTTACAATTCCCACCGCTGCCGGCGCTCGTCACATAAGTTGAATTATTAAGTTCAGTAATCCCCAGGTACATCCCGACGTGAATGCCAGATGCATTACTCGTCTCAATCTTCGTCGATCCGGCAGCCGCCCCGCCCGTAATTCTGTATGGCTTAAATGCAACCGACCCCGACCCCAGGCTAATAACGCTTCCTCCGCCTGTCCCCTTTGCAGTCAGAATTGTCAGGTCTGCTCCCGCGCCACGCAACGTTACGTTAGCCGGAACAACCACCGTCCCCGTAATGGAATAGGTACCGGCCGTTAGATAGACCGTCTCCCCACCAGGACAGGATGCAAGCGCGGAGTTGATCTCGGCAAGCGTAGCGGCTGGAGTCATGCTCGCGCACTTTGTCAATCGTTCAGGAATCACGCCAACACCCGCTCTTGACCAGTCAATCGCCTGCTTGGGGCTCAGAATGGGCGCCCATGGTTGCGCGTCGCTGTGCATAGCAAACGCAACAAGCATGCAGACTATGATTGATGCACTCACACTCTTGCTCGCCACGCGGCTTGCGTCGAAAGGCTGACCGGCACGCACAATTGTCATCATCTCCCGCAGAAGGCCCGTCAGCCTCTTCAGTGGTCCAAGGCCGCGATAGAGCAGAATAATCGCGCCGAGATATAAACACATGAAAAGCAGCGAAAACGCTACTATTCGGATCGCGGCTCCTCTCGCGCCCAGTATTCCCGATAATGGCACTAGCCTTGAAAAGAACTGATAACTCATCGCATAGGCAAACAGACCCGCGACTATATATCTCCACACCACCGCGGATATGTCTCCGGCTCCGAGGCCGATCGGTTTACCCGCATACCACATGGCAGGAATCGTCAGCACCCAGAACGACACGCACCATGCCGCGGCAATTCCTTGCGGCCCCCAGTGCAGTCCCACAAGAAACAGCAGGATCGTTACTGTCCACTCCACAATTCCCCAGCGAAACCAGCGGTCCGCTCTACCGATCGATAGATGTATCCATCCATGGGTGCCATAAAGAATCATGATTCCAATACCTGGTGCAAAATAGGTAAATATCTGCCCTGCCGTTTCCCACCCCGGACCAAGCAGTACGCGGATTAGATCCTTTCCAATAAGGGCAAGATCGCCCGCGATCCCCATGCCGATAAATGCCATCACCGCCATGGCGCCCAGCAGATAGCGACGATATTGCGAGCCATCCTCTTTCGCCCGGCTCAACGCCGAAACTGCAACCACCGACGTAGAGGCAACAAGCTGCGTTGCGGAAAGCGAAAACAGATCGTATGCCTTTTTGTAAAATCCAAGCGCAGGTGCACCAAACCGCCATCCCACGAGCAGATTGTCGGCGTTCCGCGCAAAGTAGTTCACACTAAACCGACCATAGGTGTACATCGCAAACTTCAACATCGCGCCCGCGCCCTGCACGCGCCGTGGACGCCCCGGTTTCCATCGGCACAGAATCAATGCTCCAATGGCTGTACTTAACGGCAAAGCGCATGTGCCCAAAACCAGCGCCCAATAACCCCATCCTGCCAAACCAAAAAGAATCGACACTACCACCGATACCGCTCTGGCAACAATATCGTTCTTTGCCACTACAGAGAAATGCATCGCGCGCTTGAGCAGTGCCAGATGTACAACGGAGATGCTGGTCAGAACAATCGACACTGAAATTCCGGCTGCAATGGGCGCCACCAGCGCTTCGCCATAAAGCTTAGCCAACAGAGATCCCGCCGCCGCAAATCCGCCAGCGAGCAGCAAACCCCCACCCCAACTGATCCAGAAGAGATAGCTTGCCAACGTATGATCTATCTGCTCCCGCTGAACCACAGCTTCGGTTATGCCATTTACCCCGAAGTTAGAAAGCAGCAAGCTGAATGTCGTTACCATCGCGACCAAGCCAAAGTCGCGGGGAGTGAGAAGACGCGCCAGCACTACAGTCGCAACCACCTGAATCGCCAGTCCAAGACCACCTGACAGAATCGTCATCCCAGCACCCTTGACTGCAAGGCGTCTGAGCGTATCCCCCCCCTTGGGAACTGAGAGCGCAAATGCGCCATTTGTGTCAAAGGGCTTCACTCACACTCCAATCTTGAGCAATTTTTTCCATTGTTCTCCGAAATACTCACTAGCATGGTGCTGGCCGGTATAGCGCTTAGACTTATCGCCACTCTCCAGCTCATTCATTGAAGAATCCGCGTTTGTCTGCGTTGGGCCGATTGCGCCCAAGCTAACTCGGGAACCTCCTGACCGCCCTGCAATTGCGAGCATGACGACACTCCCGCAACCGCTAGGAGAAATGCAAACCAAATTGGACTTAGCATCCGGAAGCCCGCCTCTGTCAAACTAAAAATCAGCGCTGCGGTTAAATATCCTAATCGCAGCCGTCCTTCGCTGGCATCGTCTCGAAAGGCTGTAAAGGCCCTGCGATATCCGCTGACGATCAGCCATCCCAAGAGCAACAGACCCACCCAGCCGAGATTCAGATAGAGTTCGATATATCCGTTATGCGCCTCCTGAATACCCTGCACACTCATATTCCACACAGTCTCGAGGCGGTTGCCAAGCCAGAAACTCTCAAACCCTGTTCCTAGCAAGGGGTTCGTATGCTGTGATAGCACCGCCTTCCAAATTGACGTCCGCCCAGTCAGCGTTGCGTCCCTTCCCAGCGAATGCATCAGCGTCCCAACCGTGTTGATGAATAGCGCAAACAACGGAAGTCCAATTGCAGCGCACAAAATAGCATGCAAGCTGCGTGGCCTGCGAACAACCCACCGCTGCGAGCTCAACACCATCACCGATCCTGCCAGAGCAAGACAAGACAGTGACGTCATGGAATCTGCAGTCACGATAAGCCAAATGGCTGTCCCGACTATCACGCCGTGCGCAACTAAATGCCCTGTCCGATTCGGCATGCCGGTCTCTTCATAGGCTCCGATAAATGACCAGAGCGACGCTAGTCCAAACACCATGGAAATCATTCCAAGTAGGTTCTTGAACGTCGTCACACCAAAATACATCATCATTCCGTTTTCAGGATTCACTGCGCTGCCCAGATCCCGATAGCACTTGATCAACAACAGAGACACCGCCAACAACACGAATCCCACACGCGTGAAGAGGCACCGCGCAGCGCGTAACGGATCCTCATCGGTAAGCACAATCATGAGCATTACCAGATCGCCGACTGACTTAGTCCACCGTTTGAATGCAATAAAGGACTGATCCGACCAGGTAACACTCAGAGCGCAGTATGCGAAAAACAGCAACAGAGGCAGGTTCGCCCGCAGTAAGCTCTTGACACGGCTGGATCGATAATTCAACACCAGCGCACCTGCAAGAATCAAACCCCCGTAGATAGCAGCATCTAGTGGGCTTCCATCCGAATACTGCTGAGCCAGACTAACATCCGGTCCCATATGCAGCCATGTGGAAACCGCACGTGAGCCGTTGATAAGCATCCACACTGTTGGTATCCAAAGAGCCTTTGAATACAGCACTCCTCGATCACGATCCAGGACAAACAGCCCGATCATGCTCGCGATGCAT
>JARLJJ010000651.1 GCA_031291275.1 Formivibrio sp. | reverse complement strand
TCGCGCCTGCGGCTGTGCTTCCATCCAGAATGGCTGAGTTCCCGTCAGGGGTCCCAAAGAAGCTGCCGTTGTTGGTCAGCGTGCCGCCCTGGATCGTGGTGTTGCCAAGCAACTGCACCGTGCTGCCGGCGTTGGCCGTGATCGTGCCGCCTCCGGCGTTGTTGACCGTAACCCCGTCGATATACAGCGTGCCACCGCTACTGGCCTCCAGAATGGCGGTGTTGGTCAGGCCCCCGGACATGCTTTCAAGGTACAAGGTCTGGCCCGATGAGTTGGCATTGATGGTGGCCTCATTCACCACCGTCAAACCGTTGAACCCGATGATGCCCGCCCCCTCAATAGTGTTGTCCACGTTGGTCAAGGTCAAGCCACCGGCCCCCTGGTCGATAATAGGGCTGCCGCCGCCGCCCGCCATGGACATGGTCACCGTGCCCCCGCCCTGGAGCGTCACGTTGACGCTGTCGATTATCAAGACCGAATTAGCGCCACTGCCCGCGTTCAACTGGATGTTGTTCTTGTTGTTGATCGTCCCCAAGATGGAGGTGGTGCTGCCAAGACCGTTGGTATAGGTGCCGTTAATCGTGACTGCGCCGGCGACTGTGCTCCCATCCAGGATGGCCGCGTTTCCGTTAAGGGTTCCCAGCGTCCCGCCAATGTTGTTCAACGTGCCGCCCACGATGTAGGTATTGGCAACCAACTGCACAGTGCTGCCGGCGTTGGCCGTGATGGTCCCACCACCGCCCACCGTAATGCCGTCGAAGTACAGGAGGCCCCCGTTACTGGCTTCCAACGTGCCGCCAGTGTTGATGATGCCGTTCGTTATGCTGGCGAGCAGTAAAGTTTGGCCCGATGCGTTCGCATCAACCGTGCCCTGATTGATTAACGACAATCCGTTAAACCCGATGGTGCCTGCGCCCTGAATGGTGCTCTGGTTGGTCAGGGTCAAGCCGCCGACTGCCTGGTAGATGAATGCGGTGCCGCCGCCGCCGGTATTGGCCAATGTCAATGTGCCATTGCCGGAGAGCGTCACATTGTTTTCTAGTTCAAGGGCTGCGTTCGCGCCGCCCCCGCTATTTATATTAATCTGGCCAGCGTTGATAATCTGCGTCCCATAGACGGAAAGTATCGTGCCGGGATCGAAGTTCAGGGTGTCGTATATGCTGCCAAGCTGCAGATCGTTAATGGATGCACTGATATCCAGGTTAACGACTGAAGGCGCGGCCATGGTGCCGTTGCCGATACAGACATTCTGGGTCTGGCTATTGGGAACTCCCCCGATCCAGTTCCCGCCGTCACTCCAATTGCCAGAGCCGGCATTCCAACTCGAGAGCGCGCCGCCCAGCGTGCACTGGCCAAAAGCCAGGGTTGAGTAAAGGCACAACATCACCAGGACAGCGACGGTGACAGCCAACATCCGGACGACGACTGTTCCGCTTAATTTTTCGGTGGCGGACGCGCACGAGTCTTTCATTGCAGACACTCCTTAAACCGACTGGAAGCTTCGACGTTGAAGCTGGGACTGAAAAACACTCTGATGTGTGGGTGGGCGCAGGCAGGGAGACACACCGGGAGGCCACGACGAGTGACGCATGGTTTACGGTTTGTCTCTCTCTCTAACAGAACCCGGCCAGAGGTACTGCATCTTTTGGGCAAACTTCAAGCCCGAACCTAGCGAAGATAAGTGTCGCACGTTTTAGGCCAGTTTGCGGCGCGTGGCCCTGTGGGAAATGATAATTAGCAACCCATTTTGAATCAGTATGTTAGAAATCATCGTAGGGCGACCTACACTAGGTTGCAATCGTAAAGACGGAAGTAATTTGCCCTATTGCCCTGCAAAGTATTGCGCAACAGGAAGTTAGCCACATAACGATATGGCGCTTAGGTATGGACGGCTCGACATCTAGATGTCGAGCTTTAAGAGCACTATTTGTCTATCTTGGTCCCTCCAGGAGAGTGCCTTTCAGCTTGGGTCCTTACATATTGCAGTGCCAGAATTACCGCCATCCGGAGGTAATCGCTCGGTCGGTGAAACGCGGACGGGAACTCAACGATTGATTGCTGTTCTAGAAACGCCTTGTCGCCAGATAATCGCCCGTGTGCGGAAAGAGTGTCCAATTCTGAACGGCTAGGTTATTGAGCCTCAGTTGGTATAGGCGTACCAAGGCTACGGCCCGAAACCACAAGATTTCGGGCAGGTTGCACAGAGGTGCATTGCCAAAGGTTGCCGGGTTGACGAATGCGGACAGCAGCCTTGTAGCGATTCGAATGGCAGTAGCAGAAACCATGGGGTTGCGCCCTCAGGTAGGCCAGCGTTGCAGACGGCAAAATCGAACCAGCCCGAACAGCCGATGGGAATGCTTCGTTATGGGAATATGATCTTTAGCAACGGGTATCCTTCAAATGAGGACGAGTAAGAGGATTAGGACCGTCTTGTATGGCGATCAGCGCCTCTCAAGTGCGGAGTTGGAGGTTCTTCACACACCCGCGATGCAGAGATTGTATGGTTTCAGACAGCTAGGACTAGCAGATCACGTCTTCATCGATGCGTCCCCTGCCCGTATTCACCATGCTCGATATTGTCGGCAATACCGTATGTGCCGATTTGCTGGACTATGCGAAGCGAGATAGTTATTTCGCCGGCCTACGGCTCGATTACGACCCAGATCGTATCGCGGAGAACTTTACACTGGTTGGCCTTGATGCATCAGCTTATGAAGTAAGCCATCCCCAGTCGGACGGCGGGAGCGAACATCGCGGAAACAGAGTGCCACCTCGCGCCTCTGATCCGTTCGAGGGGGTGGTGCCTTAGACGCAGGATGCGATCTACCCGGAGTTGACGGCGCGGCCGAAGCTGGCGGCGGTATCGTGAAATCGAAAAATTTGGTACGCTTTGGTACGGTGGGTATTTTGGGTGGGCCGTAAGTGGCAGACACAAAAGGCTCGGGCGCTTAACTCAGCGGTAGAGTGCCATCTTCACACTTCTTCCCTTTTCAATACTTTCAACAACTTAACTAGGCTACTGGGGACTGCCAAGTACCTGATAATACGTGGTAGCCAAGACAACAACGGGGGCTCTAACGGGGGCTGCGAAAAAGTGCAAAGGTTCGGTCAGGCTTAGAGCTCCCAAATCCTGTCCATTGGCTTCGAGTCAAACTGGGTCTGACCCCTACCGTGTCAAAGGAGCGGTATTAGGTTTTACAACGACTTACAAATGCGTGGAGGTTGTCTAAGCATATGCAAGTCGTACAAGGCATTGCATATTGTGGATCGGATTGTGGATTGGAAAAAAGAGCAAGACTGACTTGTAACCTACCCCTCCACCAGTTGCCCATCTTCACTGACGGTCACGTGCGGCACAGGCTTCAACGGCACCGACAGGGTGTAACGCGCATGTCTGAGCTCGCCCGTCCGCACGAGTGCAC
>JARLJJ010000094.1 GCA_031291275.1 Formivibrio sp. | reverse complement strand
TGACCTCGAACCCGGTGTCCGAGGCCTTTGCCCAGTCCGTGCTTGGAGCGCCGTTTGCGCCGCAATCCAACGCTGACATTTACGGCGTAAGCGGCACCATCGGCTATGATTTTGGCGCTGCCAAACTGAAGTCGATCACTGCCTTTCGGAGCGTAAATGCAGTCTATCCTCGCGATACAGACCACTCGCCGCTTCAAGTTGAACAAGTGCTCAATCGCTTCATCGACAGGGAATTTACCCAGGAACTGCAACTGTCGGGCAAGGGTTTCGACGATCGGTTGAAGTGGCTGATCGGGGCATTCTATGACCACGAGACCGGCACCCATCGCGACTTTCTGGATGTCGATCTGTTCGTCGCGCTCAGCGGTGGATCTGTCAAAAACGACAGCGTCGCCGTCTATACACAAGAAACGTACGAAATCACCAGCAAGCTCAGCTTGACGGCGGGCGTCCGCTGGACGGACGATACCAAACGGTTCACACCAGACCAGTATATCGTCCAGGACCTGGGGCTCGGCATTCCTGCCGGAACGCCCTTGCTGCCAAATACTCAAGTCGAAACAACGGCGCGAGAATGGACCCCTTACGTAAATCTGTCCTATAAATGGACGCCGGATGTGATGACCTACGCCAGCTACTCCAAGGGGTACAAGGGCGGCGGCTTCACGCAGCGCGTCTTTCCTCCGCTTCCCGCCACCCCCTCCTTCGCGCCGGAGACCGCCAATGTCTACGAAGTGGGTTTCAAATCTGCCGCGTTCGGTCACAGACTTCAGGTGAATGGCGCCGCATTTTACACTGATTACAAAAATCTTCAGGTAAATACTCTTGCAGGCATTGCTCCAATTACGGAAAATGCCGCCGCAGCCACGATCAAGGGGTTCGAACTCGAAGCGCAGGCCACCCCTGTTGACGGATTGCATCTGGAGGCGAGCACGGGCTATCTGGATGCGGCCTATAAACATCTGGACCAGGCGGCGATCGACGCTGGTCTTGCCCTCGGCAACAAGCTTGTTGACACGCCGAAATGGACTTACGCGCTGTCTGCAAGCGACGATATGCAGTTCAAATGGGGCACTATTTCACCGAGAATTGACTGGTCATACCGTTCATCGGTTGAAAATGACGCGCTCAATCATACCCTGCTTCATCAGGACGGTTATGGAATACTCAACCTGGCGCTGACGTATCACTCACCGGACAAACTCTGGACTGTGTCGGCCGGCGGACAGAACGTCTTGAACAAAGCCTACATCGAATCCGGTTTCTGGGACATGCCTGTTACCGGCATCGTCGAGGCCGCTTACGGTCGCCCAAGCGAATGGTACCTCAAGATCAAGCGGAAGTTCTAACCCGAATTGCGCGGCCGGAGCATGTCTTCGGTCGCGCATGGATTTGAGGATGCGCACACAATGATCGATTCCAATCGACTGGCGCGACTTGAGGCACGCTTTGCCATCAACGATCTCGTCACTGACCTGGCGCTGGCTTTTGACGCCGGACCATCGAGAGATTTGCTTATCCCCCTATTTACGGACGATGCAGTTTTTGTAATTGACCAATTTGACAAAATTATCGGAGGAAAGGAAATAGCCATCGGCGTTTCCGCCAATTCCGGTCGCGGATTCAAGTGGGGATTACACTACTTTCTCCCCCCAAAAACGACGTTGAACGAAAATGCAACGTCGGCCGATGCGACATTTTATTTTTGGGGAATTACGACTTCGGTTCGCGATCGAGCCTATTGGATCGGTGCGCACTATACCTCACACGTTCTCCGCGATCCCGATAGTGAGAGATGGCAGTTCAAATATCTTGAGCTCCATGCTGAAGTTATTTCTCATTACGCCCAAGGATGGACGGCAAAGCCCGCCAGTTTTGATGACGTATAGATCATGGTGATATTGGTTAAATATAATGTCCAATCACCACTTTCATATCGCATCCAATACATTGAGGTTTCCCATTATCACGAATGGTACCGGCGACAGCCTCTCCGAAAAAAAATCCGCTTCACCGAGGATTTCATCGACGCAAGAACTGCGCGATCGCTTCGGCGTTGCGCCCGTGTCAACCGAATCGATTTGCAATCCCGCAATTTATGATCTTGAGAAAGAGAAGATCTTCCGCAAGACCTGGCTCAAGGTTGCCACAACGTGGGAGATTCCTGAAATCGGCGATTGCAAAGTCAAGGATCTTCCAGTTCTTGATACATCACTCGTGATAACACGAGGTCGCGACGGAACAATCCGCGCATTTCATAATGTATGCACACATCGCGGAAACAAGATCATACCGGAAACCGACACCGAGACTTATGTTCGGGCGCGCGCCAACGTGCTCACCTGCCGCTTTCATGGCTGGGTGTTTTCCACGGACGGAACCCTGAAATCCGTACCGGCGCAGGATCACTTCGGCGAACT
>JARLJJ010000650.1 GCA_031291275.1 Formivibrio sp. | reverse complement strand
CGACGTTGCTCGAAAAGGACACGTTGTGCAGGGTCAGCGTCGAGCCGTTGTCGATAAAGAAGACGCCGCCCAGACCCGCGCCGCCGCCGCTGCCGGTGCCGCCTTGCGTGTAATAGCCGGTAAACACCGTCTGACTGTTGGCATCGCCGACAGTCACGTTGCTGCCGGTCGAGACGGCGGGCGCGCCGCTGAGCGAAATTGCGCCGCTGTCGGAATTGATGACGTTGGGATTGGCCGACGATGTCTGGATCTGGTCTGTAATGACAAAGCCGCTGCCGCCGTTTCCGTCGATAACAGTGGCCGCCTGACTGGCCATGGCGATGCCTGGAACAAGCAGGGCCCCCATGGAAATGGCAGATGTTGCGCAGAGAAGCTTGTATATGTTCATTTCACTAGGCCCCACGATCTGAAAACCCTGTCAATTCCCACAAGTCATCACAAACTTCGCTTGTGCATTCATCGACAAAATTTTGTGCTGAATTGATCGTGTAAATGCCTTTGGGTAATTTTAAGATTCCGGACAGTGAGTATTTCCACTTACTATTTACACTGTAGCGACTTTGGAAGTCTTCAGTTTTGCGGCAGGGACGGTGGTTTCCGGATGAAGCAAGCCGCGCGGGTGATCCGGGCACAAGGGGCCCCGCTTATGCTTAAGTACCCGGCGCGCGCGGGATTTCCGGGGTAACCCAATGTGCCGGGTTATCCGTTGCGCCGTGCGAAGGGTGGCGAGCGAGGCCCTGGTGATTTCCGGCATTTTGAGGACGATGCGGTTGGCCGTGTCGCGTGGCCGGTCTGGCAGGTTCACGCCCGCCGTTCGGTGCGATTTTCGCGACAACCTGCCATGCGGCGGCTTCGCGGCAGCGAACGGCGCCTTGGCACAGGTCCAACAAATATTCCTGAGTTCCGGCAATTCAGGAATTTCGACCAAAAATCTTTAATGAGAAGTTTCACTTGCCCCCATGATGCCGTGCATCAGCGTTTGCGTAATATAAATGTGATATACATGGGTGCCGCGATTTGTGCATGCATATAAGTTTACGCGATATACCTAGAAGAAATATCATATTGTGAGATGTTAGCTTCTGAAGCTTGTTAGTGCGGATAAATGTTTATGCATGAATTGGTACATTTCAGCTCACGAAGAAAATCTTGTGCATTATGAATAATATCGAAAGTCGATATTGGTGATGTTAAAGGATGTAATCGAATTATCACGATTCTATCTGCCTAGATCAGAATTAAATAAAAATAGGTATTCGCATATTTCATATATCAAGTGAGGCGATTATGAAGATTTTGATAATTGCCATTGCAATATGGCTGGCTCTGCAGTTGCCTGTCGGTTTTATTTTTGGAAAAATTCTTAAAAATCTGGACGATGGCGCCGGTTCTGACGAAGGCGATGTTGGATTCGCTGAACGGAGTGGTGGTATCGGTATCGCTCCCGTCGACAAGGGCGGTCAGCATTCGGTGGTCGTCGGGATTGAGGGGAATTTATCTTAATACCGATGTGAATTGCATCGAGATCTGAAATGGATCTCAGTGCCAATTATGTGGTTTTCGCCTTGTTTGATTGGGCGAGAATCATGATTTTTATTCAAAATTTGATCCCGAAAATCACATCTTTAAATGAATCTACCGCTTAAATATATCGTTCAAATTCGGAATGATCGCGTTTAAATCATTTAAAAATGTGGCGCGCTGCAATGTAACAGGAGGACACTTTGGGAGGAGTAAGAGGCCTATCGCCACAGCAGCGGCGTGTTCTTGATCTGATGACTACCGGGTATACGAATAAGGAGATTGCCAAAGAGTTGGGAATCAGTTCGCGTACGGTCGAAGTTCATCGTGCGCTCGCCCTGCGTTGTCTTGGTGCCCGGACCTCGTTCGAAGCGGTTGTTATTTGGGATCGGGCGAAGCGCGTGACTTCTCCGCTATCCGATGAAGGCGGGCGCGATCTGCGTCATGCCTGAGCACGACCCTTGAGGTTCTGCACGAAATTCTGACAATATTCGATGAATGATTGTTTTTTGAGGCATCTGTCGGATTCGCATCGGGTCCGGATTTGCAGCGGGGAGCGCCTGGTCCGGTTGGTTCTCGGGCGCCCTGACATGGACCCGATGACAGGGACCCGATTTTCGCGCTGCCGGAAATGGTGGACTTCATGCCGCGCTTTGCCGGAGAGGACGCGGGCGATCGGCGTTGCCGTGGCGGACTTCCGGGCGGGGGTGCCGTTCCACTGGTCGCAGTTGCCATATCTGGGCTGGGCATCTTGCCGAGGCATCCTGCAGGGCAAGCGTCGGAGTGTGCGGTTGATGATCGATCGGTTCTGATCGAACCGCTGGAACCTTTTGATTATAGTAAATTTTCTGTTTTTGACATTTGCTTCCCGCTATCCGGATAGCATGGTCGCAAATGTCAAAAACAATCCAAGGGGGCTTTCTGCATCGATTGCCGGAAAGCTGCTCAAAATGAGTCGCGCCGCTTTGCCCGGATCGCTCTGGGCGCTACCCGCCAGCCAATTTGCGCGTCATGCCCGAATGGGAATTAATACACGCACTTGCTGCGATGATCATTTTCAGAATTAACTATAACAACCATTTGTTCGCTTAGAAGTTTATTAAAAACGTTATAGAATCCTCGATAAGATAAGCCAGATTTTGACAGATAATATTTTATGGATCTCCCGGGGTCGGATTTTATTATATGTAGAAGGCGCGCATCGTTCGTCAAAAGTTTGACGTCCGATTGTGCCTCCAATTCGTATAACGCCTGAAGATTCTTTGATAAATCCGGTGCCATGGCCCCCGCCTTGTGTGAGCTGTCAGACAGCGCCTCCTGGAAATGGAATGACGGGGATCAAAAAATATTCAATTAAAATTATATACATTTTACTACATAACCTTCCTTGCATATCAATTTGCAAACGATTGCTAGCGTAATTGTGCATTAATCAGCGAAAAATGAATCGTACTGGTATAAATAAATACAATATGTCCGTTGACTTTACTTATTAATCGAGTGATTAGCCGAAACTTTTTCGCCGTGCCCGGCCAAGCAATCCCTCGTCAGGCCTTTGCTGCAAACTTTCGGATCGGGTCGTGAAAGTGCTCGCTCAATCGGTTAATGGCCGGCGGTTAATGGCCGGCGGTTAATGGCCGGCGGTTAATGGCCGGCGGTCAATGGCCGGATGCGAGGCTGCGCGCGGCCTGGATGATGGGTGCCGCCGCTTCGGGGTGCGGATCGCCATTCCGCCTTGGGCGATTCCCGCAAGGCCGGGTTTCGTGATGGCTGCGCTGTTCCTGTGTGGGGCCGGCTGCGGGCAATCGCCCGTTCGCGCCGTGAGGCGCTGTCGCGGTTGCGGCAAATGGCCACGCCGCGCGTCACCCGCAGGGTGAGGCATAATCCCACGAAATCATAATGGTGCTGTTGAATTGAAATAAAAAATAGAATCTACATCGATGCATGCAGTTATATACATATATAAATCACAGTATTGCGAAGTGCATATTTAATTTGACCTGGCGTTTTAGTAAAAACCACTTGCTATGACGAAGTCGATATTGCAATAAAGCGGCGAGTGCCATCGAAAAGGTCATTTATGTCTGCTCATAAAGTTACCCATAAAAGGGCCGCTGGCCGCGCGGCGGTGGAATTGCATGCCAAAGCGCACAAGCATGGCGATGTAGCGCAGCCATCGGATGATCGGCATGATGCCGTGCTTGCCAAGGGTTCTGATGGTCAGGGGAATGGCGCTGCTGCAAATGAGGCCGGCGCCAAAGTTGCCGTCGGGCAGGCGGCGGTGTCTTCGGATTCTGGTCAGGGTGGCTTGGGGCAGGCGCAGATCGCCGCAAATGACCCGGTGGATGCCGGCGCGATCACTGCAAGCCCTGATTCGCTGAACGGCTTGCTGGAACCGGTTGATTCGGATTCGCATGGCGGCGTCAGCCCGCTGCTGATCGTGGGTGGCGTGATTGCTGTTGGCGGCATCGCGGCTGCGGTGGCTTCGTCCGGCGGTGGTCATAATTCGGCGCCGGCTCCGGCCCCGGCATTTTCAGCGGCGACGCAGACCGTTTCGGGCCAGGAAAACGCTTCGGCCATTGCGTTGACGGCTGTTGCCAGCAATGCGACCAGCTATTCGGCTTCGACACCTGCTCATGGTACGGTTTCGGTTACGGCGAGCGGGACGGTGACATACGTGCCGACGCAGTTCTTTTACGGAACGGATACTTTCACGGTTACTGCGACGGGCAGCGGCGGGACTGCGACCCAGGCTGAAACGGTCAACGTGGCGCAGGTTCTGCCGACGTTTGCCAATGCGACTGTGACCGAAACGGGCAATGAGAACAGCGCGGTTGCCTTTACGGAAAGCGCGTCGGACACTGTCGTGAGCGGTGCGACCGCTACGTATACGGTGCCGACGACCGGCACGGGTGCCCCGGCCCATGGTACGGTGTCGGTGAGCGGCGGCGTCATCACCTATACGCCCGATCAGTTCTATTACGGCACGGACAGCTTTGCGGTGACGCTGAGCGACGGCCATGGCGGCACGACCACGCAGACGGTCAATGTCACCGTGGCGCAAGTCCCGCCGACCATCACGGACGCCGATTCCGGCGCCTTGACAGTCAGCGAGGCCGGTACGGTGGGCCTGAGCACGACGGGCGCTGTTACCGGTTCGACGATCACCACCAGCGCGACGGACGCGATCACCACCACGGTGGTATCGGGTGCGACGGCGGCGGTCAGCGTGCTGACGCAGGCGACGCACGGCACGGCGACTTATGCCAATGGTGAAGTGACCTACACGCCGAATGCCTATTACACCGGCGCCGACAGCTTTGTCGTCAGTGTGTCGGACGGGCATGGCGGTACGACCAGCGAAACCATCAATGTCACGGTCGCTGCGCAGGCCTTTACCGATACCATGGCGATCCCCGTCAACGGAACCAACGTCGCTTCCGCGCTCAGCGATGGGGCCGCCCAACTCGCAAACGGCGACAGTTATGTCTACACGCTGACCGATACGCAGGCTGCCAACGCGGAGATCACGAACTTCCACGTCGGCAAGGACACCATCGATGTGTCGGGCGCGACGAATGCGTCGCAATGGTCCTATTCGGCGGATGCTGGCGGTGATCTGACTATCACGCATACTTCTGGCGGCGTGACTGAAGAGATCGTGCTCGATCACGTGCTGACCGGTACTGCGGTGGTTTATGACTATGCCAGTGCCGAAGCGGCGCTTGGCTACAATTTCATGGACTTTGGCGGTTCGCTCGGCGGCAGCGGCGACAATTCGGGCATCACGATCACCAACGGGAATCTCAACCCGGCGGGTATCAACCCCAGGGCTGTTCAGTTCTCAATATTTGAGCGGTGATCGAGGTGATCGGACGGGGCGGGTAGGCTTTTCTGACTGAGTCCGAAATGTCGCAGGTGATGTGTTTTGATGAGCCGGTGACGATGATGGGGTTTCCAAATCGGGGGATGGCTGAATCTATGCGCGGCAGTTTGAACAAATTGGCAGGCTGTCGCTGTGAAATCATTTTTGCCCATCTTATCTCGGCTTGAGGCGATCGCCGACCCACGGCGAGCTGAGGGCAAACGCTACGAGCAACGCTATATTCTGTTGTTTGCGATCCTGGCGATCGTGACTGGCGCTGATTCCTACCGGGGCATCCATACCTTCATCCGAGTTCACCTGAAGCGCTTGAACAAAGCCTTCGGACTGGGCTGGAAGAAGCCGCCGGCGCACACCTCGATCCGCTCGATACTGAGCGGCCTTGATGTCGCCGATGTCGAGGCCGCCTTCCGCGTCCATGCCGCAGATCTGAACGCGGCGGCGTTGCCTCCGCCTGATGGGTTTCGTGTGCTTGCGCTCGACGGTAAGGTGCTGCGCGGCAGTTTTGATGCCTTCCATGACGGGGCGGCCAAGCAGATATTGAGTGCCTTCGCGGCGGATACGACGCTCACGCTTGCCCACATCGAAATCGACGAGAAGTCGAACGAAATCCCCGCTGCCCAGCGCTTGCTGGCCGAGCTTGACCTCACCGATAGGATCGTCACCCTCGATGCGATGCATTGCCAAAAAAAACGTTTGCAATCGCCGCCGCCGCAAACGCCCACCTCATCGTCCAGCTGAAAGCCAACCAAAAATCGCTGTGCCAGGAGGTTGAGACCGGCTGCATAGATGCTTTGCACAGCTCGGTCTTTCGGACTGTTGACGCCCAAAAGCGCAACCGACACGAAACACGGACTATCGCTGTCTTTGACGCCAGCCCGATCATTACCTGCCCTGAATGGCGCACCTACGTTGCCGCCATCATTTGCATTGAACGCTGCGTACTCGCCTTCCAACCTACCACCGGCTTGTGGAAGTCATCGCGCGAAACCAGTTATTATCTGTCAAACCGCCCAATCGACGCTGAGCAGGCTGCCGATGCCGTTCGCAAGCATTGGCATATTGAAAACCGCTCCCATCACGTCAGGGATGTGACCATGGGAGAAGATGCCTCACGGATCAGAACCAACCCCGGCATCTTCGCCAGACTGAGAAGCTTCGCTGCCAACATCCTGCGCTTCAATCAGCAAAGCTCCGTCCGACAGGACCGATATGCCGCTGCCCTCGGCGGATACGCCGCTCTCGCCAAACTACGCTTCAGTTGAGAGAACTGAACGGCCCTGG
>JARLJJ010000093.1 GCA_031291275.1 Formivibrio sp. | reverse complement strand
GTGCAGGTATCAATTTCGTCTCCGAACCAGATACCCACACTCATCGATTGTAGTCTGTTAAAGATCGTTGCCTGAATCGCTAAAAACCTTTTAAAATCACCAGTTTCGCGCTTCAAACTTCGCTGCGTCTGCAGCAGAGAGGCCGAACTATACCCACCCTCCAAACACTCGTCAACCTCTTCCAACAAAGAAATTCTTCACAGCAACGTAAGCCTTTGAACTGACTGAATTTCCTTACCAACAAAATTTCGCTCACGTCTCCCTTCTACGTGCGCTATCGGTTCTCGCGCTTGATTATCTGTGATTTTTACAGTTTCACCATGCAAATTCTTACGCGTAACATTTTTTAATATAAACAACGTAGCAAGTATTTGCTTTTATTTGCTATATTGCGCAGGCAGCCACTAAAGCTGCCTTCACTTAATTTACAACTTATGAGGTTTTGCCATGTTAAGGAAACTGTTTGTTGTACTGTTTACATGCTTCGCTTTTTGCAGCAATGTTTTTGCCGTCGTAGACCTGAATTCAGCCACACAGCCACAACTAGAAGCCATAAAAGGCCTTGGCCCAACGAAAGCCAAGGCAATCGTTGAATATCGCGCCAAAAACGGCAGCTTTAAGACAGTAGAGGATGTAATGAAAGTACCAGGAATCAAACAAGGTGTTTTCAACAAGATCAAGACAGAGGTTTCCGTAAACGGAAAACAATCGGCAACACCAACCAAAACATCCACCACGACGGCCAAAAAATAACCTTTGGCCATAGTTGCTAGAATGCACAAAGGCGCGGGAAAAATTCCCGCGCCTTTGTCTTAGTTAACATTCAAACCAATCAGCCAAACTTACCTGTAATGTAGTCTTCCGTCGCTTTCATCTTCGGCGCAGTGAAAATGGCATCGGTTTCTCCAACTTCAACCATTTCACCCAGATACATATAAGCAGTGTAGTCAGACACCCGAGCAGCTTGCTGCATATTGTGGGTCACAATCGCGATGGTGTAGTCCTTCTTGAGTTCATGCACCAGCTCTTCAATATGCGACGTGGAAATCGGGTCAAGGGCGGAAGTCGGCTCATCCAGCAACAATACTTCTGGCTTAACCGCGATCGCACGAGCGATGCACAAGCGTTGCTGCTGACCACCAGACAACCCCAATCCAGATTGCTTCAGTTTGTCTTTAGCCTCGTTCCATAATGCCGCTTTATGTAGAGCCCATTCAATCCGGTCATCCATCTCAGCGCGATTGAGCTTTTCATACAATCGCACACCAAAAGCAATATTGTCGTAAATCGACATAGGGAAAGGCGTCGGTTTTTGAAACACCATGCCGACCTTGGCCCGCAGCATATTGAGGTCTACCCCATCTTCCAGGATATTTCGATCATTAAGCCGAATTTCTCCTTCAGCGCGCTGTTTCGGGTATAGGTTATACATTCGATTGAATGTACGCAGAAACGTCGACTTACCACAGCCAGACGGACCAATGAATGCAGTTACCTTACCAGCCAAAATATCCAGGTTGATGTTTTTCAACGCATGATATTTCCCGTAATAGAAGTTAAGGTTGCGTACCGCGATCTTCGGTTGAATTTCAAATGTCATATCGATTCTCTTTGCCTTGATCCGTAAGTAGCATGAGTTATATCAGTGTTGTTCTTTATCGTGCACAAGCACGCGCGCCAAAATATTGAGCCCCAACACAAAGAAACCAATCAACAAGCTGCCAGCCCAGGCAAGCGTATGCCAATCATCATATGGACTCATCGCAAACTGGAAAATCACGACAGGCAAGTTAGCCATGGGTTGGTTCATGTTGGAGTAGAACTGATTATTCAGTGCAGTGAAGAGCAAAGGCGCGGTTTCACCCACAATTCGAGCAATCGCCAGGATAATCCCGGTTACCACACCCGCTTTGGCGGCCCGCAACGTCACCCACAGTACCGTCTTCCACTGAGGAGCGCCAAGCGCATACGCCGCTTCGCGCATCGTATGCGGCACGAGCCGCAACATATTTTCAGTCGTCCGCAACACTACTGGGACAACCAACAGCGCCAACGCAAACGCACCCGCCCAGCCCGAAAAATGGCCCACTGAGACTACATAAACTTCATAGACAAACAGCCCTACCACAATGGATGGCGCAGAGAGCAAAATGTCATTGATGAAGCGTGTGGAAAAAGCCAACCAATTATCATCGCCAAACTCTGCCAGATAAACGCCTGCCATAATGCCTACCGGCGTACCGATAAGCGTGCCCGCAATGGTCATTTGCAGCGACCCAAGAATGGCGTTGGACAAACCACCAGCACTCCCTGGTGCAGGGGTTGTATGGGTGAACAGCGAAAGCGCCAATCCGGAAAATCCATTATCAAATAGCACATATAGAATCCAGAACAGCCAGAACAAGCCAAAAGCCATGGCTACGCAAGAAAGCACCACACTCATAAAATTGGTCAAGCGACGACGAAAGTACAAACTCATGGGATTCCCCGCTTAAGAGTGGACGCCTTCGCCGCGCTGGAGTTGAAGCAGCAGCAATTTGGACAGCGCAAGAACAACGAAGGTAATAAGGAACAGCAGCAAACCCAGCTCAATCAAGGCAGAGGTGTGAAGTACCCCTACCGCCTCCGTGAATTCATTCGCCAGCGTAGCCGCAATCGATGTGGCCGGATCAAATAAGGTCGCGACCGCCGTATGCGAGTTACCAATCACGAAAGTCACCGCCATGGTTTCACCCAACGCGCGACCCAAGCCAAGCATGATTCCGCCAACGACACCATTTTTGGTATAGGGCAAGACCACATTCCAGACCACTTCCCATGTTGTCCCACCTAAGCCGTAAGCAGATTCCTTGATCATATGCGGGACGATTTCAAACACATCGCGCATAACCGAAGAAATAAACGGGATCACCATTATTGAAAGAATCAAGCCTGCGGTGAACAAACCGATACCCATCGGCGGCCCTTGAAATAACCAGCCTATCGCCGGGATATTTTCAGTCTTTTGCATCAGCCAAGGTTGAATGTTGTCGGAGAACCAAGGCGCAAAGACAAACAGGCCCCACATGCCGTAGATAATTGAAGGCACGCCTGCCAGCAACTCGATAGCCACACCCAAGGGGCGACGCAACCAGACAGGCGAGAGTTCTGTCAGAAAAATAGCAATGCCCAAACTGACCGGGACACCAATCAGCATGGCAATCAGTGAAGTAAGAACCGTACCTTTAACCGAGTTCAAGCCACCAAACGTCTCGGTGACAGGATTCCACTCACCACTAATCAAGAAGTTAAAACCAAACGCCTTGATACTTGGCATTGATCCAAGCACCAAGGATATGATGATTCCAACCAGCGCAAAAAGCACCAGCAAAGCAAAAAACAAAGTCGCGCCCCGAAAAGCCCTATCCTGCCAGACTTGCCGCTGCAACCGTTGTTCCTGTGATGTCATTGATATCTCCGTATGACAGCGGCAGGAGTCAGAAACCCCTGCCGCGCCAAATCACTTCAACTTGCGATAGTTACTGCAAGTGGCATGCTTACTTCCAGATCGGCGCATTAGCACCATCAGCAATTTGCTGCTTCCAAGCAGTGTGAACCACATTCTTCACTTCTGCCGGCATCGGGATATAGTCAAGACCCATCGCGGTTTTATCGCCATTTGCGTATGCCCAGTCAAAGAACTTGAGCACTTCCAGCGCTTGAGCTGGCTTATCCTGTTTCACGTGCATCAGAATAAAGGTGGCTCCGGTAATTGGCCATGCTTCTTTGGCCGCTTGATCCGTCAGGATAACCGCAAAACCTGGCGTGCCTTTCCAGTCAGCGCCAGCTGCTGCAGAACGGAAGGTCGCATCATCAGGCTTCACGAAATTGCCGGCCTTATTTTGCAACTGGGTGTAATCCATCTTGTTTTGCTTGGCGTAAGCATATTCAACATAACCAACAGCACCCTTGATACGTTGTACATACTGCGCCACGCCTTCGTTACCCTTGCCACCCACACCAATCGGCCATTGTACGGAAGCATTGTTCCCCACTTTCTCGGACCATTCCTTGCTCACCTTGGTCAGATAGTTGGTGAAGATGAAAGTAGTGCCCGAGCCGTCTGCACGATGAACAACCGTGATATTCAGGTCCGGCAGCTTGATGCCGTGATTAATTGCGACGATAGCTGGATCATTCCATTTCTTGATTTTACCAAGAAAAATATCGGCCAACACAGCCGGGGACAATTTCAACTCGCCACCCTTAACCTCAACAAGATTCACAACCGGAACTACGCCACCCATCACGGTCGGAAACTGCATCAATCCATCCTTGGTCAACTGCTCAGCAGTCAACGGAGCATCCGAAGCGCCAAAATCAACCGTCTTGGCCTCAATCTGCTTGATACCACCACCCGAACCAATCGACTGATAATTCATGCCGGTGCCGGTGTTAGCCTTGTATTGTTCAGCCCATTTTGCATAAAGCGGATAAGGGAAAGTTGCGCCAGCGCCTGTAATATCAGCAGCAAACACCGATGAGGAAAACATTGCAGCAAGACCAACAGAGATGATCAGTTTGCGACCAAGGGTCATGGTAGTACTCCTGACAAAATGAGAGAGAGGTAACGACAGGACACATCCTAGCCACATATTGTTTCGATAATATTACAAAGTATTCCTTCGCCTTTTCCACACACCATCGAAACACCAACAATAACTACCCTGCCTGTTCTGATTAAATTGAACACATCAAGAATAAAGCCTAATCCATCGCATGGCGTGGTAAAAAACCACGTAGCATCCAAGCAAAAGCCGTAGTAGCTTACGCACTCAGCATCATCAGGATTTGCAAAGCCGCCGGCTGATGCTAAAATCCGCCGTTCAGCTACCAAAGCCAAAAAGTAAAATGGAACTCATTACAACAGTTGTTCAGATTGTGAATGTTATATTTGCACTCACCGTAATCGTGCTTGTCCTGCTTCAGCATGGCAAAGGAGCGGACATGGGTGCAGCTTTTGGTAGTGGCTCGGCAGGCAGCCTTTTTGGCTCTGCGGGCTCCGCCAATTTCCTAAGCCGCGCAACCGCGGTCTGCGCGACGCTTTTCTTTGCGTCATGCCTTGCTCTGGTTCTTATCACTGCACCAACTCAAAAGAAAAGCGATCTTGGGGTAATGGGCACAGCACAGCCGGCCGCAGCACAAGCATCACAACCAGACCAGAAAAAAATACCGGATTAAGCTCCGTTATTTTTATTTAGTATTTTTAGTAAGTGCAATATCCATGCAATACGCCGACATGGTGAAATTGGTAGACACGCTATCTTGAGGGGGTAGTGGCCACAGGCTGTGTGAGTTCGAGTCTCACTGTCGGCACCATAAAACAAGTACTACAATAGCGCTGGGGAAACC
>JARLJJ010000649.1 GCA_031291275.1 Formivibrio sp. | reverse complement strand
CGGTCCAGGCGGGTGAAGCGCTCGGCGTCCACCTCGCGCTCAAGCTGGCGGCTGACCTCCTGCTCGGTCTGCCGGCCCAGCTCCAGCGTGACGATCTCGCTGGCCCGTTCGCGGATGCCGTGGGCGATGTAGTCGCCGGCGATGTTGAGTATCTTCCCGTCGTCGGTGACGCCGCGCAGCAGGATGTGGGTGTGCGGGTGGCCGGTGTTATGGTGATCGACCGCGATCCAGTCGAGCCTTGTGCCGAGGTCAGCCTCCATCGTCTTCATCAGGTCGCGGGTGGTCTCTCGCAAGTCGGCCAACTCTACGCCGTCCTCGGCGGAGACGATGAAGCGGAACTGGTGGCGGTCGTCGCGGCCCCGGTCGAGGAAGGTGCTGCCGTCCACGGCGTCGCGCTCGGCCGAATAGAGCTGTCCCTTTTCGCCGTCGCGGTTGACGCCATCGCGCTCCAAATAGCGCAGGTGGGCGTCCACCGCCTTCGCGCTGACGAACGACCGTCCGCGCGCCGCGCCGCGCTGCGGGTTGAGCTTCACGATCCGCGCCTTCACCGTCACCCGGCGGGCGCGGGTCCGCACGCCGCTGGCGTCTCGGCTCCAGGCACTCCGCCCCTTCAGCCCGGCGGCGACCGCAGCGCCACGGCCTCGCGCGTTGAACCGGCCGCTTCCCTTTCCGGCCGAGCCCAGCCGATTAGGGTCGCCGCCGGCGCGCCGGATAGCCTGATGCACCTCGGCCAGGAACGTCTTCGGGCGCGGCCGGACGGCGCGCGTTGCGCGCCCGCCAGCACGGTCGCGGACCCGGCCGGGACGGATTCGGAAATGGTCTTCGTCGTTCGCCATGATGCGACGATTGGAAGATCAAACGGCCGACACAAGGTCGAAAATGACGGCGTAGGGCTGTGGCGTAGAAATACTTGCTGTAGAGTAAAAGCGGCGGAACGGCGCACGCCACACATTGCGGGCGCCGCCCAAAATTCCATTGAAAACATTATGGAAATCGACTTCACCGACGCCAGCGTACCTTGCCCAAATGACGGACAGACGTCAAAAAACAATGTGCAGACAAACACTTAGGAACGAAGTTCCGGCGGCGAGGCAACTCGCTTTATCTTGCCCTCCTATTCGCCCTCATCTCCGGGACTGATCTCGAACTCAGAACATGCCAATGCCCCCGAATCAAAGCCGCAAACGCGCCATTGCCAAAAAGAGCTATTTTGCCCTAAATGGCCGCATGGATCGCCACGGGAATCGGCCATGAAAACCATGTCGGCGCGCGAGGCGAAGAACGCCTTTGGGCTGATGATCGACACCGCGCGTGCAGGCCCTGTGCTGATCGAAAAGCATGGGCGCGGCGTCGTCGTGGTGGTGGCGGTGGAAGAATACGAGCGTCTGACGGTTGGTCAGGCCACCAAAGCAAAGACCGCTGAACGGGATGTGGAGGCTGCAAGAAAGTGACGAACGAAGCCTTCGCCCGGATCAAGATCGACCAGCTTCTGAAAGACACCGACTGGCGTCTGACCGATGGCATCAGCGTGCGCTACGAGTATCCGCTCGATGACGGCGGGCGGGCCGACTACGCGCTGTTCGACCGCCAGGGCCGTGCGCTTGCCGTGCTCGAAGCCAAGAGCACGAGCGTCAGTCTGAGCGCGGGCGAGGCGCAAGGCCGACGCTATGCCGACCTGCTCGATGTGCCCTTCATCTTCCTCTCGAACGGGGAAGAAATCTGGTTCTGCGACAAGGGCCAGGACGCTCATTTCCGCATGATCGAGACTGTTTTCAGCCAGGATGATCTCGCCCGCCGGAAAGCCGCTCGCGATATCCGCCGCAACCCGCTCGACATTCCGATCGACAGCCGAATTGCCGGCGGCGGTGGCCGTCTGCACCAGAGCGCGTGCATCGAAGCGGTATGCCGGGAGATCGTCAACGGGCGGCGCAAGATGCTCGTCGAGATGGCGACCGGCACGGGCAAGACCCGCACGGCGGCGGCATTGCTGAAGCGTCTATTTGAAGCAAACTGGACGACGCGTGCGCTGTTCGTGGTCGATCGCAATACCCTCGCGATACAGGCCGAAGATGCGTTCGCGGAGCATTTACCGCATCTGCCCTGTTACAGGGTCCCGCGCACCGGCCGCCGCTTCCAGGACGAAAAGCGCGTCACCATCGTCACGTTGCAAACGCTGGTGAATGAATACGAAAAATACTCGTCCGGCTATTTTGACCTGATCGTCATCGACGAATGCCACCGCAGCATTTACGGCCAATGGCGGCGCGCTCTCGACCATTTTGACGGCATCAAGGTAGGGCTGACCGCAACACCCTGCGTCATGCAGGATGCGCCGGATGTGGACGACGAAGACCGCGCCGCGATACGCGATACGCTGCGGTTCTTCGAGGTCAGCCGCCCGACCTACAGCTACAGCATGTCCGAAGCGATCGCGGACGGGCATCTTGTGCCCTACGAGATTTATCGCGCCATGACCGCGCGCACGGCGGCGACGGATGGGTTCTCGGTCGCGCGCAGCGACATCGATTGGGCCGCCCTCGATCCGCCGACCCGCGCGGAGTTGGAGCGGCTGTTCGCCGACCGTGATCCGATCATCGTCGATCCATCGGCCTTGGAGCGAAAGTTCACCATCCCCGAGCGCAACCGCGCCATGGTGCGGGAATTCCGCGAGGTTCTGGAGAACGGCTACACCGGCCCGAACGGCATTCGCCGCGCGCCCGACTGGGGCAAGACCATCGTCTTCGCCGTCACCAAACGCCACGCGGAAACGCTGGCGCGCATGTTCGATGATGTGTTTGCCGACAAGAAACCGAGCCCGACAACTCGATACGCCGATTTCGTGGTTTCCGGCATGGGACCGGACGACAGCGTGGACGGCCCGGCCAAGATCAAGCGCTTCAAAAAGGAGGAATTCCCGCAAATCCTGGTCAGCGTGAATATGCTGGATACCGGCTTCGACTGTCCGGACGTGCGCAACCTGGTGATGGCGCGCTTCACCCACAGCTCGATCCTCTATCAGCAGATGCGCGGTCGCGGCACGCGCCTGGCGCCGGGCAAGGACCGCTTCACCATGTGGGATTTTACCGGCGTCACCCTGCGCCACGGCGATGACGAAACGCCGGGCGAAGGCGGCGTTGTCGTCGTGCGCGAAGGCAAGCCGCCGGCCGGCCCCGCTCGGCGGCTTCTGATGCTCGACGTGCACGACGAGATCGATCCGACCACGCGCGAATGGGTCACGGTCGATGAAACCGGCCACGCCTTCATGGATGTCGATGAGGCCCGCGCGGAAGCGCTGGGCGGCGCGTTCGAGACGTGGCTGAACGGTCAGATATTTAACTCCGACCAGTTGCGCGTGCTGCATCTCGTCAAGGAACAGATCAAGGCGAACGCGGCCGAACTGACCGTGTTCGAGAGCTGGCGCTTCGACGCGCCGCCGCTGTCCATGAACGGTGGCTTCGAGCGCGCCCGCGCCGTCTTTGGCGGCGAAGCGGAACTCGAACGCATCCTGAGCAGCATGAACGAAGCCGTGTTCGGCATCGCGTCCCCAGCCGCGCCCGGCGGCGACGCGACCCGGCCCGACAAACCCCTGAACTAAGGCCAACTATGCCCTTTACCCCCGACATGCGCCGCAAGGTCGATCAGATCCGCGACTATCTCTATGGCGGCGGCTATCCCGATCCGCTGTCCAACGCCGAGCAGCTCAGCTTCCTGTTCTTCTTCTACATGATCGAGGGCATCGACGGCGCCAACCTGCGCCAGGCCAAGGCGACCGGCCGTGACTATACCTCTCTCTTCGCGGGCGACTGGACGCTGCGCAATCCGCTGAACGCGCCGACGAAGGGCGTGGAGACGGTGCCGCGCGAACGGATGCGCTGGTCGTCATGGGCCAACGCCATGTCCGGCGAACAGCTCGTCACCTTCGTGCGCGACGAGGTGTTCCCGTTCTTCGCCACCATCGGCGACGCCTTCGGCATGAGTTTCATGGCGCAGGCGCGGCTGTCCATCGACGAGCCGACCGTGCTGACCCAGATCGTGACCCTGGTGAACGAGTTGCGCCTCGAACAGGCGGACCCCGACACCAAGGGCGATTTGTTCGAGCATGTGCTGCGCCAGATCAAGCAGGCCGGTGAACTCGGCCAGTTTCGCACCCCGCGCCACATCATCCGCGCCATCGTCGATCTGGTGGACCCCAAAATCGGCGAGACGGTCTATGACCCCGCCGCCGGCACCGCCGGGTTCCTGGTGGCGGCCTATGAGCATATCCGCCTCGCCAACTCCTCGGCCAATGGCCGCGACGTGGCCGAACTGGAGGGCAAAACCTTCGAGCGCGGCTATGGCGACCGTATGGGCGCCGCCCAGTGGCGCAAGCTGCAAACCGCGACCTTCTACGGCAACGATGTCGATCCGAAGATGGTCAGCCTCGCCTCGATGAACTTGGCGCTGCGCGGCTTGCCGGACGTGCGCATTCTCAAGCGCAACGTCCTGACCACCAGCTTCGACCGTCAGGCCAAGGCGGAAAAAGGCTTGCCGCTGGACGGCTATGACGTGGTGCTGGCCAATCCACCCTTTTCCGGGCGCCTGGACCGCGACCGCATCGTCGATGACGTGCGCATCGGCACCAGCACGGCGACGGAACTGTTGTTCGTCAAATACATGATCGACAACCTCAAGCCTGGCGGGCGGTGCGGCGTGGTGGTGCCGGAGGGCGTGCTGTTCGGCTCGACCGGTGCGCATAAGGAACTGCGCCGCATCTTGATGCAGAACAATCGAGTGGAGGCGGTGCTGTCACTGCCCGGCGGCGTGTTCCAGCCCTATTCGGGGGTGAAAACCTCGGTTCTGGTGTTCGCCAAGGGCGGGCGGACGGAACGGGTGATGTTCCTGCACGCCAGCAATGACGGTTTCAAGCTGGACGCCAACCACGAGCAGCCGATCGAGGCCGACGATCTGCCAGGCCTGATCGCCGCCTTCAACAGTCGTGGCGACATGCTGGCGGATTGGCAAAGTCGCGACGCGGAAAAGCCCTGGACGGAAAACTGGTGGTTCGCGGACGCGGCGACGATCGAACGGGAGGATTTCAACCTCTCCGCCTCGCGTTATCGGCCCGAGAGCCGCGAGGCGGCACAGCACCGCGATCCGCGCGAATTGCTGGCGGAGTTGCGCGACGAAACGGCCGCGATCCTCGGCGATATCGAGGCGCTGGCCGCTGAACTACAGGAAGCGGTGGCGTGAGCGTCGCCACTATCGAACTGGGCCAAGTTTGCCGGTTGGATCGCCGCGTCACTGCGGCATCCGAGGCGCTTGGCCAAGGGCTCGAATTTGTTGGTATGGAGCACGTTGACCCAGAGTCAGGGCGGATCGTGCTCGGCCAAGGCTCCCGCACTGGCGAAGGGAAAGGCCAAGCGTTTCTGTTCGACGACCGTCACGTTCTGTTCGGCAAACTGCGGCCTTACCTGCGGAAAATCGCGCTCCCTGGACAGTCGGGATGCGCATCGACCGAGTTAGTTCCCCTATTGCCGGACGCCGCCCGTCTTGATCGGGGCTATTTGTTCCATTGGGTGCGCCGGCAGCACGTTATCGACGCCTTGATGGCGAAGAATACGGGCGCGCGGATGCCCAGGGCTGACATGTCGGTCCTGCTCGATATGGCCATCCCCCTCCCGCCGCTCGACGAGCAGCGGCGGATTGTGGGGCTGTTGGACCGGGCGGCGGAGATCAGGCGCCGCGCCGACGCCGCCCGCGCCAAAGCCCGCGCCATCATCCCCGCCCTCTTCCTCGACACCTTCGGCGACCCCGCCACCAACCCCAAGGGGTGGCCGGTTGTAGAACTGGGTGATGTCATCACCCGTATCACTGGTGGGAAAAACATCGAAGCTGGGAACGGAACAAGCCAATACCGCATCATGAAAGTGAGTGCGGTCACGTCTGGGATATTCAAGGCGCACGAGGCAAAACCGGCGCCCGACGATCATATCCCTGCGGAAGATCATCATGTGCGCCCCGGAGACTTTCTCTTTTCTCGCGCGAACACCAGCGAATTGGTTGGGGCGGTTGCCATAGCTGACGACGTTCCTGCTGGCCTGTTGCTCCCCGACAAGATTTGGCGAATCGAATGGACCCCAGCGCGGATGGAGCCGCGATATGCCTACTCGCTGTTACGCTCTTCAGAAATCAGGCGGATATTTGCAGTGATCGGCTCGGGTACGAGCGGCAGCATGAAAAATATATCTCAAGCCAAGCTCGTCCGGGTGCCGATCCCTTTGCCACCTCTCGCTATCCAGACTGCATTTTCCGAACAAACCGACCGTCTTGAATCCCTCGCCCGCCACCTCGACGCCGCCGCCGCCAAGGCCGATGCCATGGCCGCCGGGCTTTCGGCGGAGGTGTTCGGATGACCGGAGACCGCCTGCAAGCCGCTTGGCGCTATACCGGGGCAGAACTCTGGCGGCCACTGTTCGCCCAGTTCGCGGACGCCCACCCTGACTTGCCTGTCGAGATAGTCCGCACGCTGCTTGTGCGTCCGCGTGGCATGGCGACAATCTTTGTGGGTGCGGGCCGATATCCGGCGCTGGATGCGCTGCGTGCAGACACGGCGACCTACCTGGACAGCGTGGCAGACGCGCGCGCAGCACTCCGGCGGATCAAACCGCAGTTTTTTGTCGGCGGGCGCGCGATCGCGATCCTTTTGGCAGACATCGCTGTTGCGTTGGAAGAATATGGCAGCCCCGATCTGGAAGCGGCCTACCGCACGCGCCTTGAACAGTTCGTAAAACGCCACACGCTCCCCTATCGCCTTGATGGCGCACCCCTGAGGCTGATGCCCCTGTTGCATGGGGAGCTTGACGGTCTCTACCAGAGCTTGCTCGCACGCACCGCCGTCAGTCCCCAATTGCAGGAAGCCCTTGCGGGCTTTGAAAACGCCTGGCACCGCCAGTCCGTGGATTGGAGCCAGATCAACGCAAAGGAGGCGATCCGCACCGCTTCCCTGTTGGCTGAAAACATGCTGGTTTCGGCCTCGGCGGGACAAGAAAACGAATTCAGCCGAGCCTTGACGCGGATGCGGAATGGCAACCGCTTCCCAAGCAACGAGTTCGCCAACATCTTCGACCGCGCCTATACCTTCGCGAACACATATCCCAACATACGCCACCCCGGAAACCAAGCCGTCGTGAAGCGCGACCTGCGGCGGGAGGATGCTGTCTTGGCAGCGTTGGTTTTCGTCGGCCTGTCGGCTTGCGCGCATGATCTTTGCGAAGACGTGGGCTGACAAAGATGCGGATGCGACAGGGGGGCGACAAGCTGGGATGCTCGCCGGGCGCGTTTAGCGTGGCGACGCCCCCTATTGGCGATCATGGTTTCGGCAGCTCGGGGCATTGAGGGGGGGAAAATGGCTGATCTCGTAAGTGATATCGTCGGGCGGGTGAACCGCCTCCCGCTCAAGCCGTCGGAGACAAACGCGCTGTTGCCGCTGATGGAGGCGTTCAGCAACGCGCTGCACGCCGTCAATCTCCGGTTCGGCGATGACGCCCCCAGCAAAGGGCGCATCCAGATTACTATCCTCCGCGACAGCAGCGAGGTGATCGGCTTCAAGATCGAGGACAATGGTATCGGCTTCACCGACGAGAATTACCGGTCCTTCCGTACCCCTGACAGCCGGCAGAAAATCGGCCTGGGCGGTAAGGGTGTCGGGCGTCTGTCCTGGCTGCGCGTGTTCGGCGGCGCGAAAGTCGAAAGCGTCTACGCAGATGGCGGCCAATTTCTGCGGCGGTCGTTTGATTTTGTCCTCGACGAGAGCAACCAGCTTCGGAATGAACTGAATGGTGCTGCCAATGGCGCGACTGCGCCTCGGACTGTCATTACGCTTGGCGAGTTCAAAAGCGAATACAAGAGCCGCTGTCCGTCCAAACCGGAGACCCTCGTTCAGCGGCTGATCGCCCATTTTCTCCCCATCCTGGCATCCGGCGCCTGCCCCAGCGCCGAACTGATCGATGGTGACGAGGCGTTCGACCTTCCCACCTATTTCAAGGACAAGATCGTCAACACGTCCGTCGCGGACGTGCCGGTCAAGCTGGACGATGGCAGTGAGATCACGATCGCTGTCCGGCACATGAAATGTAACAAGGACATCCGGCCAAGGGGGCAAAGCTATAACTGGATGTTCCTTTGCGCCCATGAACGCAGTGTCACGGAACAATGCATCGACGAACAAATCGGCCTGCGAAGCCTTGACGGCGAGTCGATCTATATTGGCTGCGCATCCGGCGCCTATCTGGACGAGAGCGTGAACCAGGAGCGCGATGGGTTTACCTTTTCCTCCAGTGAGGAAACCTTGATCCGCCGAGGCGTGGCGTCCAGCGTCCGCGAATACCTCAAGGACTACATTTCCGTCTCGCGGGCGGAGATGGTCCGCAACACCCAGGCGCTGGTTCGCGAGAATCCCCAATTTCTGTTTATCAACAACGAGATCGACACATTCGTCGAGGCACTGCCGCTGAACAGTGCCGGGAAGCAGGAAGAAATATTCGTCTCAATGAGCCGGCGGCGATACCGCCGGCAACGTGAGTTCCGGCGCCTGTCTGAAGAGATATCGGCACCACCCACCCACAAGCAGGAGATTCAGGAAAAAGTCGATGAATATATGCGCTACGTGGACGACGAGAAGAAGGGCGCGCTGGCAGAATATGTCAGCAAGCGGAAGGCGATCCTGGATTTTCTTGATGCACTGACAGCCTACGAAGACCCGGAGAAGCGCAGGCATCATCTTGAGGACGCTGTTCACGCGCTGATCTGCCCGATGAAGATCGATTCGTCACAAATCGCGGACATCGACGATCATAACCTTTGGCTTCTGGATGACCGCCTGGCGTTTTTCAATTTCTTCGCCTCCGACAAGGAGGCGAGGTCATATCTGAATACAGGGAGCCAGGAGCGCCCCGACCTGGCGTTCCTCTATGATAGTTGCCTGGCCTGGCGTGAGGGCGAGCAATCCGGCGACAAGGTAGTGCTGGTGGAGTTCAAGCGCCCCGGCCTCGAAGCCTATCCAAACGAAGACCCGATCCGGCAGGCGTTGCGATATGTGAACCTGATCAAATCGTCGAAAACCTTCCGCGACAAGAGCGGCCGCGTCATTTCGAATGTCGGGGAGCGGACATCCTTCGACTGCTATATCGTAGCCGACCTGACCGAGGGGCTGAGAAAGCAACTGATCGGCCTGCCGTTGCAACCGACCCCGGATAACGAGGGGATGTTCGGCTATACCGATAACCCGAAGGCATTCGTCGAAATCGTGCCGTTTTCCAAGCTCCTAAAGGATGCCAAGGCGCGGAATTCGGCCTTCTTCACTCGCCTCGGCCTCAATGGCTAGCATGGAAATACCGACACGAGGGCTGACGTGATCCCGGATGAGGAGGGCCACAACACGCAGGCCGATCTGCTTTCTGGCATCTCCGATCTCGATGCGGTCGGCCATTTGCTGGCCGATCTGCATGACGATTTGCCCGGAAAGGTGACTCGGTTCCGCCATCTCGCGGACCTCGGCGGCGCGCTGGGTCCGGAGGGGACCATGCTTTTCGGTGGGGCGGCGACGTTCAATGCCTGGACAGAGGCACGCTCGTCGTTTGTCCATGGCAACTTCGCCGCCACCATCGTTCTCTCCCAGTCCCTCGTCGAAAACCTGCTGGCCGCGTTTCTCCATACCGGCCTGATGATGGATGACCTGCCGCCTCGGATCGCCTTCAGGGATACCTTGAAGCGCTGCCAGGATCGAAAGTTGATCTCCGGCCAGGACTTCGGCGACTTGGAACGGCTGATGGGCTTGAGAAATCCGCTGAGCCACTTCCGCCCGGTCGCCGATGACCAGAACATCGACCGCCGGGCGATTACAGCTGGCATTCGGTCCGACGCCCTGATCGAGCAAGATGCGTGGTTCGCGATCGGCATCGCAGTGCGTATTCTGGCGAAGCCGCAATTTCGCCTCGGGTGATGATCATCCGTCGTGCCCGGCGCGGATCGAAGTGATTGCGCTATGACGAAAAGGCTAAGTCGAGAGCGGTTTGATCTATTCGCGATTGGGACACGCCTATCGCCGACTGAACTTGTCGCTGATGAACTTTCTTACTGGTCTGATTTGGATGAAAATGTCATCGGCGTTGTCTTCCGTGATCGTGTCGACAACGATTACGGCTGGGCGCTCATGGTGCGCGATCGGCTTGGGAGATTCCGGGGCGTCCACCTCGATGTGAGTGTGACCAGTATGCGTAGGGCGGAGGCAGGACTACGCCTAAAAATCGCAGAAGTGAGCAGAGTGGCCGATCTGGCTGAACTCGGCATTCAAGGCGATGAGACCAATGCGCCCGTTGATCTCCTGACGCCGATTCCGGGCACGCGGCCCGATCAGCTGCACCCGTATTTTGTCGAATTGATCGAACGGCCAGGAAGGGCCCCAGCGCGGGCCGTGTTGCGCGAGATTGGGCCCTGGCTGACTGCGGCCGATCCGCACTTCGTTAGAGAATTTCAGCGGCATCAGTTCGATCAGCGTCTGTGGGAATTGTATCTGTGGGCGACTTTTCGGGAGGGCGGCTATGACGTTGCCCACGGCGAGGCGCCGGATTTCCGGGTCAGCGCACCAGGGGTCGCGTTTGCTGTAGAGGCGACGACGGTCGCGCCGTCGAAGGATGGCGTGCTATCGCAGCACCCAAACCCGAAGACACCCGAAGAGATCGCTGCCTTTCTCGCTGACTACATGCCAATCAAGTATGGCAACTCACTGACGAATAAGCTCAAACGGCGTTCGGCTGCCGGTAAGGCCTATTGGGAGGAGGAAGGAGTTGCTGGATTGCCGTTCGTGATCGCCGTGGCTGATTTCCACAAGCCAGCGTCGGAGGACGAACTCGGGTCGATGACTTATACCCAGTCGGCGATCTGGGCATATCTCTACGGTTTCACCACGGATTGGGAGATGGTTGACGGTAAGCTCGTCATCACGAACCGAGACCTGAAGAGCCATAGGTTCAAGGGGAAGACAATTGAATCCGGCTTCTTCAGCCTTCCGGACGCCGAAAATGTGTCAGCCGTCGTATTCTCAAATGCCGGGACATTGGCCAAGTTTGACCGCATTGGCGTGCTGGCAGGCTATGCGCCTCCGAAGCATCGATACATTCGCGCCGGTATTCGCTACGATCCAGACCCAAACGCCGTGGTGGGCAAGCGGTTCGTCGAAGAGGTTGGGAACGAAGGCTATTCGGAAGGGTGGGCTGACGAGCTACAGGTGTTCCACAATCCCCGTGCCTTGCGCCCACTGCCAATCGGATGCTTTGGCCCTCTAAACCAGCATTTCTTCGAGGACGGGCAGATGGTGACTTACTGTGGCGCCAACGCGGTCCTGTCATCGTTCACAATGATCATGCAGATTACGGACGAAGAGGAGATGGAAAAGCCAGCGTCGGCTAGCTGAACAGAAGGGGATCAATTCCCGCTCGGTGCTCGTTTCCCATCTCATAGGGCTATGGCGTAAACGTAGTGCTCATCGCTATCGGTCGTGGCCCGCCACTACCATAGGAAATTCTCCAGTTTCCATGGGTAATTCAAAGTTGACCCATCCACAGAACCATCCTTTATCGGCGCATTGGCACGAACAAGCAGCAGTGCGCCGACCATAAGCCCCCGATAACTGCCCTGACGTTACCTTGGTCAGGTGCCCTTATATTTGCCTACGACCACGTGATCGTCGACGAATTTGGCAAGGCCGTATAATGCAAAACTGGTAACAACCAGCCATCCGACAAAGCTGAACATGTGTGGTCCTTTCAATTGTTATTCATGATTGAATGGGGGCATTTTCCGGCATGCATAAACGACCAGAAAGTGCAGTAAAAACTCCATTCTAACGGAATAATATATGGCTGAATTTCGCCGAACGTCGCCGCCCCTGAGGGGAGTACACGCCTCGGTCAATTAACCCCCCGAATGATGGTGGACCGCCAATTGCACTCCAAAGGCACCGCCCTAGAACGCCGTAAGTCTTCTAGACCAAGTGTTACTTATGGCTGCAGCGGGCCGGAAGGGGACGGGCCGCTTACGTTGCGCGAACAGGTATTAGCGGACTATCGGCCCGCTATTGGTGCTGTAACGGCGAGATGCTCTATCCGGTGAACGAATTTGTTTCGCTATGGTGCCGCGTATAATGAACGGATCGGCGATACAGGCCAGCGCCGCGGAACGTAAATCAATTGTTTTGGAATTGCTTCATCCTCTAAAGAATAAAAAGGCGCATGCACGAGCAAGGAGACGCGCGGGCATCGGTGATACCGGATTAGATTATGGATTATTCTGGATATAGGGTAGCCCGCAACAGAGAACCAAAAAGATTTAAAGTTAATCCGCTCCAGAAAATGCCGAAACTAAACAACTAGGTTTCTAAAAAACAAGATCAAGTTACCCACAGCGCCACTGCCCGAATGCCACGAGCTTAGTTGCCAAGCAGGGATGGGGACTGAAAAGCGCTCATTGCGCTTTCAGCCTCCAGGAATAAATCAAGCGCGTGATGCCCCGTGGCACCGCTGGCCGTGCTGCCGATTATGACCCTTCAAGATTCTCCGTACGTCCTGCCGAAAATTCTCGTAACTCCGGCAATCACTGGGTGAACCCGGGATCGTCAAAACGTTTCTACCGTCTGGCGAGGTCAGACGGCCGTGCTTACGCCGACGCTCGTAGCACCAGTTGTCGCGCAGAAGTTGCTTGATCAGCCGGTCGATGTCCTTATCCGTTGAGTATCTCATTTGGCGTCTCCGCCAAGCTGCTCGGGGTAGCGCGCAAAGAACTGGTCCGGATCGAACGAAATACCAGCAAAAGCCTCAGCCGCCCCAGCCTCCAAAATCGGGCGGCTATAAATGTACCCTTCACTTGTCCCCTGCTGGCCATTCTGAAAGAACCGGCCATTCGGGTCGACCATCAGATAAGAATCGCGCATCTCCTGATTGTCCTCAGCACAAATAATACCGGCGAAGCGCTGGTGGCGCGTGACGAACGCATTAAATGCTTGGTCCGTAATCGCCAGCGCGCCGGTCACGACCGGTAACATGCGCAATATTTTCCACTTTTGTGGAACTATGCGCGTGATCAGCGGGCTCAGATCCTCGGCCTGATTGAGCTCATTCACCACGGTGTTAATCTTGACTTTCATATGCGGGTGTTTAGCCCGGGCACCGTCCAGTGCGCCGGCCAACGCTTCGACGTCTAGCAACGCGCCGCGTCCGCTAATCCGGCCGATTTTCCGATTGGTCTCGTCATTTGCTGAATCAAGACTGATGCCCAACCAAACGAGATCGGGAGCCAACTCTGCCACCATTTTTTCCGTTAACCGACTGGCATTTGTAATCAGCGAGACTTCAAACCCAATTCTCGATGCTTTCCGGATGACATGGGGTAGCCGGCGATGATGCAGAAGCGGCTCTCCACCCGCCAGGTTTAACCGGACGCTTGTCCAACGCATCTGGTCCCATAGCGGATTGGCGAGGTTTCCGGGCTGGAAGAAGTGGTACAGCTCGAGCAGCAAGGCCTCTGTTTGCTCGAGATCATTGATCAGTTCGCGGGGCGATGGTGCGGCATCCCATTTGGCGTAACAATATTGGCAGCTATAATTGCATGCCTCTGTGAGATGCCAGTTGATAACCAGTGTAGTTTTCGTGTGCATTGGGTGAGCTCCAAAAAAGGTGGAGCCCGTACAAAGTAGATTTTTGGACCGGATAATACGAAATCTGCAGTCCCCCCCCCTACAGGGCTCTGGAACAGGGCGAGACAGGGGGGTACGTTAGATTGCAGTGCCACAATGGCCGGCATGGCTTAATCCGATGGCATCACAACCGCAGAGAGGCACCATGACGACCTTGCCATCGACCGAAGCCATCCTGCTGGAAGTCCTCCGGAGCCTGGGAGGCACCGGCTTTGAGTCAAAAAAGAAACAGAAATTCGCTGCCGGCGATGCCAGCCTCGAAAAACACTTCGAAATGGGCCGGGACGTGGTGACCGCCGTTTTCGAAGCGCTGGAATTGGACGATGCCGCGCGAGCCAGTGCCGCCGGCAACTTCCAGGCCTTCGCTAACGCTTATAAGGGTCTTGAACTCGACACGTGGACATTTGACGCCGATCAGCGCCAGGTTCTTTGGATGTTGTTGGGGTATTTCTTCATCCCCGGCCTCGCGCGCCATGTCGCCTGGTGGACTATCGACCGCCGCATGGACCGGAACATGCCGGGCGGACGGTTCTGGTACCTTCCCGAACCTCGGGAACGGGACGGGGAAACCAGCCTTTATCTGCCTGTTGCGCAGGTCGTAGATTGGCTCCTGGATTTACTTGAAATACCCCTGGAGAAATTCGCCGACCAGCGTAGTGAGGCCACTGATGGGAGGCATGAGAGTCTTCGGCGTTCTCTTTATGGGTGGCGCACGGATACGACGCCGGAGTGGTCAACCCTCAAAAAATATTTCCCCGACAAGGCGAAGTTTGAATTCAAAGGAGCCTTTCCCGTTGCCGGACAGGCAACGCCAGAGGAGCAATTTGCCGCCGCACTCGCTTTTGTTGGCCGTAAGCAGCTCTCCGCTGAGCGTTTAAGGACCGAAATTCCTATGACTGACCCGGGCCGGCTGGAGGCCGTCCTAGAGGGACGGGCCAGCGCCGCGGAACAAGAGCACTTCATAAACTTGGTCGCCGAGCGTTATGCCGCTCCCTCACCGCACACCATTCGCCAGTATCTGCGCATCGCACGGGCGGCGCAGGATGGTTATATCCGCTTGCTCGAAGTCCTTTGTCATGGCGTCGAGCCTACTTGCGCTGATCAGATGCAGAACAAGCTTTTGCAGGGCTTCAACCTCTATAAGTTCGTCTACAACCTCACCATCGACGCTTGGCGGCACAATGGCGTAGATGGCGCGGTTTCCGAGGCCACGTGGTTCGAGGAGCACTTGCCCCCACAGCTGGCCTACGGTCCGCTACTTTCAGTTTTGCCCTCTTTAGGGGATGGTGGCATTCCGCTTCTGGGCCAGATCCTGTGTCGTCATTTTGCCGAAATGCCCCCCGGTGCCCCACTGGAGGATCTTTGGCCGGCAGACGACCAAGCCAACCGCGATATTCTGGTGCGCAATGTGGGGCGTAATAACGCCGTCACGGAGGTGTGGACCGCTGCTGGTGAGTTAACCGCACATCTCAAAGCGGGTGCCCCCTGGCAGAAGATGCAAGCTGAGACACGCTTTAGCGTTGTCGCCGAGATCGCTTCGAAAAATGATTTGAGCGAGCGCATTCTACAAGCGGCCATGACCCGCTTGCACGAGCTCGCCCAGACACCTGAGGAGAAGATGAAGGCCATTGTAGTTGAGTTGCACCACCATCTGAACAACGAGCGTCAACTTCGCACGAATGACACCAAAGACCGCGTTGAAGCACTTCTTAAACAAGCCAAGACCAACCCAAGCTTCCCGAGGTGGGGGGCAATAATTCTTCAATACGAGGCCAAGAATTTGTTGGCGCAGAATGACTTTGACGGTGCGCTAGAGCTTTTCCGGGAAGCGCGTGAAATTTGCAAAGAACGCTGGTTTGGCCGGATGCGTGGTGAGATCGCCCGGGACTGTTTTGGCCTCGAACTTGCCAACCAGCGCCTCATCCATAACTATGCGCCATACTTCCGCGACATGCTACGGGCGGACATTTTTCCACAGGGAACAATGCCCTCCATTGAGGACGCCGCACGCACTACCTTCGGCTATTTTTGGGATACGCTTTATAAACCTTATACGGGTTTCGACATAGAGCAGCCGCGTTCCGAGAAAGAGACCCGGGAGCTTGGCGAGCTATTCCTCAGATTCCTTATCCATGGTGACCGGGACGGTTTCGTGAATTGGATACGGGAAAACAAAAAGCGCCTGACGACGCCCTTTCCAGATGTCGAGGGGAATTCTTTGCTTATGTTTTTGATCAAACGTCGCACGCAAATGGCCGCGGATTTACAAGCAACGAGCCCCGATCTTTTAAATGCTTGGAGTGAGTATCTTGGCTTACTCATTGAACACGGGCCGGCTAAACAGCTGAATTGTCCCGATTTCAAAGCTCAAACTCCGCTGATGCTGATGGCTGAGGAGGGTAACACCCAACTGGTAAGCCTACTACTGGCGAAGGGAGCTAACCCGGACAAGCAGGATTACCGAGGTCTCAGCGCTTTACATGCAGCAATCAAATCGGGGGTCTCCTCGTGCGTTGATACATTACTCAACCATCCTTGCCGGACGGATTTACTGACAATCGACAAACGTTCCCCCTTGCATACGGCAGCGTGGTCCGGAAATATTCACGCTCTAAAGCGCCTACTGGAACGCGCACCCAAACTACATTGGCAGCCAGACTCTTATGGAATGACACCACTGCAATTAGCAGAAATTCTAATCGAGGAGCCCGAAGCACTGAAGGAACTGACGGAGGAATGTGCCCAGTCAGGCGCGACTTGCGCGACAAAACGCCAGCTTGAGGAGATTGTCGGTCTTCTTGAACACGCCCCACCGTCTAGCCGATGAAGGTTGCGAAGCTTTGTGTCTGTAAGTCCACGCCAATGAGGAAATCTGGCCGAGAACGCTCAGACCGCTTGGGGGAGTGAAATCGAAAAAACGGTCATTGCGGTCGAGCCGGAAGGCGACGACCTATTGCGGTCTTAGACCGGATCGGACGGCGATCTACGGAGTTGACAGCTATGCCGTTGAAGCTGCAGGGCAAGCGACATTGATACTGTGCTGGTGGTCACGACCTCTTTCATGGGCAGGGTTGGATCGCTGCGCTCCAACCCTGCCCATTGGCGAGGTCAGACTCGCAAAGTGCAAGAGGGGCCAAGATCAGAGGATTTGGGAACGGCAATACCTCGGGTGCAAACCTATCCCCCTTAAACTCGCGGGAGTCGAATTTGGCAAACCGAAACCAAAAGAGCCAACTTTATCACGCCAGACAGCCTGAGCGAGGACCCCGATGTTCAGGGCGACCTGCGGACGGTCTTCCGCATGATGACGCTGCGGAGCAACGATCCGTTCAACACCACCATCTATGGCTATAACGACCGGTTTCGCGGCATCAAAGGCACGCGCATGGTGGTTCTGATGAACCGTAACGACATGCTGCGGATGAACATAGAAGAAGGCGAAACGCTGGGCCTTGCAACCAAATGGCATGATGGCGTTGCCAGGCAAATGTCTGGCTTCCGGGCCACCGGCTACGACGTGCCGGAAGGCTGCTGCGCCACGTATTACCCGGAGGCAAACGCGCTTTTGCCATTGTCGCATTACGTACACGGAAGCTTCACGCCAGCGGCTAAATCGATTCCAGTTGAAATTTCAAAGGCCTGAAACGCCGCCGGGCAGAACCGCCGTCTGGCCCATGACATCCGCAATAAGAATGCTGACTATAACGCCTTTTACAGCAACGGCTTACTGACCAGCTTCAGCCGCAAACGGGGACGAGATGCAGAGGACATACGCAGTCACCCCATACGGCCACGCCAAGCCATTACCGTGAACCCCAAGCACCCAGGATGACGACCGGCGAAACCTTCGGCTGTTTCCATGAAGCAGCCGGCCGAAAACGTTCAGCCGCCCCTTCCCAAATCGCCGCGACCGTTCACCATACGAACTTTTGTCGCCTTGACGAGGCTGATATGTTTGTCATACATACCGACAATATGATCAAAAAGTCCCGGACGAACACTGCCGGCACGGGGCAGGCGCACAGAACGTTAAGTTCGGGCCGCGTAGGGAAATGTTTGAGGGGACATCATGAATTCGCTGTTGCCATTCGTTATCGCACTACTTCCTATCGGCGTACTGTTCGTCGGTTTCCTGCTTTTCAAACTGAGCGCGTTCAGAACCAGCTTGCTCGCCTGGGTTGTCGAGCTTGTGGTGGTCATCACATATTATCATGAATCGCCGGTGCGGGTTGTTGAACAGTCGCTGTGGGGCATTCTAACCATCTGGTCTGGATTTCTGGTGCTCTATACAGGGCAGATTTTCGGGCAGGCCTATCGCGCCACCGGGTTGCTGGCAGTGCTCCTCAACTCGGTTGGCTCCATTCTGCCGGCGCATGAAAAGCAAGCAAAGGCGTTGGCGCTGGTGGCAGTCATCGGCGGGTTCATCGGCGCGTTCAACGGCTTTGCCGTCTATCCCGTGGTGATTCCCGGGCTGGTTGAACTTGGCTTCGACAGTCTGCAGGCTGTAACAGCATTTCTTGTCTATTTCGGCTGGCCGCAACCATTCGTCAGCCTGTTTATTGTGCCCAATATTTCCAACGTCGCGTCACATGTCCCGGTGGTCGACATTGTTCGTGTCGCGGGTTTGATGGCCATTCCGCTGGTCTTCGTGTCATTGCTCGGCTTCCTCAAAGTTCTGGGATTCCGTCTGCTGGAGGCCAAGACGCAAATGCTGTTCTGGGGAATCTGGGCCAGTTATACAATCTCGATCATTGTGTTCACTCAAATCTGGCCAGAATTCGGCGTGATGATGCTGATCGCCGGTGCTGCTTTGTCGCTTGGCGTGTTATATATTTATGGCCGCTGGACCAAGCGTGCTGTGGTAAAGGCTGCGCTTACCGCGGGCGTTGCAGCCCCGGCGGAACCGGCCAGGCTGCATACCGGCGCCATGCAGTTCAGGGCCTATGCGCCCCTGTTTCTTGGTGTCGCGCTGGTGCTTCTTGCAACACTTCCCACGATAAAATCAGCATTATCGGCCGCCAGCTTCAACGTTGCCCTCTGGGGTTACAAACCGGTCGCTGTGAATATTTTTACCTCAGCAGGCTTTTTCATCTTCGTCACCGCGATGGTATGTTACCTGTTTCGTAATAACCCCGCGCATCTTGGCGTTGACCTGCTGGCCGCCACCAAACGCGCCCGCCCTAGTCTCATGACCCTGGCAGTAGGCAGCGCATTGGTTTACTTGCTGGTCGACACCGGACAAATTCAGCTTCTCGCGCACTCAATCTCGACAGGCGGCACCGCAATCTACGCCATGCTGTCACCGAGCCTCGAATTTTTGGGTGGCATGGCGTTTGGCCAAGGTCTGCCCGCCGATTTCCTGCTTTGCAAAATGCAGATCCCCGTGGCGCCCGCATTGGGAATTCCCTTGGCAGTACTTGTCGGTATCGTGACCGTGATGTCTGAGGGCCCTCCCAACGCGCTGAAGCCAACACAGATTGCTTACACCCAGGCCCTGGTGAACCTGAAAGGCAGAGATGGCGATATTTTTAGAATCTGTCTGAAATGGCAACTCTTGCAATTGGCTGTTGAGACCGTAGTTGCCGTCCTATTGGTATTTGTATGGTCGTAAGACCGCGACATATTTAGGTGCCATCATGCAGAATATTATAACCGCCGCTACGTCACAAAAATGCCAGGTACGCGACGGTACCGAACTGGCATACAGCGTCATATCCGGAACCGGTAACGCCCGTTATGCGCTTGTGCATTCGCTGGCCATGAACGGCACCTTCTGGAAGTTTGTCGTTCCGTACCTGCAAAAGACGGGCGATGTCCTGGTTTACGATTGCCGGGGCCACGGCAACTCCGCCAAACCTGCAGGACCCTACACCGGCGAATTATTTGCCGATGACCTGAAAGACCTGCTCGGCCATATCGGTTGGACTTCCGCTGTCGTGGCTGGCGCTTCCATGGGCGGATGCGTCTCGCTTGCCTTCGCGGCGGCCTACCCCGAAGCCACCGCCGGCCTTGGCTTGATTGATACAACCTGCTGGTACGGTGCCGACGCGCCGGCCCAATGGGAAGACCGGGCCCAAAAGGCGCTCATCAACGGCCTTAGCGTATTGGTGGACTTTCAAAAAACCCGTTGGGTAAGCGACAAATTTCGAGCCTCGCATCCCGGCATTGTTGATGCGGCGGTGGATGTATTCCTGGCCAACGATACCGCCGCTTACGCAGAAGCTTGCCGGCTGCTCGGGCGGTTCGACAAACGCAGCGCACTCGCCGGACTCACGATGCCAACCACCATATTGGTTGGTGAAGAAGATTACGCAGCCCCAGTCGCCATGGCTGAATATATGCACCATAATATTCCCCGCTCCGACTACATGGTGATACCGGCCGTCAGGCATCTAACCCCCCTGGAATGCCCCGAGCTGATCGCCACGAAGCTGATCGAGCTTGCTGCCAAAGCCGAGTAGCCAGATGGCCGAACCCGCCATGCTTTGGAACTATGTATTGCGCTATTACACCGGCGCGGTTCCAAAGCGGTGCCTGGAATTGCAGGACAAATATCAATTGGATGTTGATTTGCTATTGTTCGGCGTGTGGCTTGGCGCGACGCGGCATATCGCACTGACAGATGCTGCGCTGCTATCATCCGACCAGCATATTTCAGCCTGGCGCCATGATGTGATCCGTCCGCTGCGGGAAATCAGGCGGCGATTAAAGGCCGCGGAATATCCCACTTTAAATGCCGAAACACAAAGCCTGTATCGCGAGGTTCTGGCGGCTGAAATTCACGGTGAGAAAATCGAGCTTGCCGCGCTTGAGGCGTTTGCAAAAACCTGGCCGGACGGCGCCGGTACAGCAAACGCTGGCATCATTAAAGCGAATCTCGAAAAGACCATTCTCTATTTCGGCGGTTCGCCACCCGATGTTGAATCGCAAATTCATGATCTTCTCAGTGCCGCCGTTAATCTTCGCGAGTCAGAAACCAACTCGGCCTAATTTTCCGGAGTCCCAACACCATGACAACAGCGCTCACCCCCATTAACGTCCTGGCGTTTCCAGGCGCCCCCAACCTGCCAATTTTCGCGGCTCGCGAAAAAGGTTATTTCCAAGCCTCAGGCTTAGACTTGCAGTTCAGCACAACGCCGAGCTCAATCTATCAGTTTGAGCAATTCGCCACTGGCGGCTGCGATATCGCTTTTACCGCATTTGATAATATCGTCGCCTATCGGGAAGGCCAAGGCGCCGCGAAGCTGGACACTGTCCCCGATTTCCGCGCCATTCTCGGTGCGACCCAGATCGAGTTGAGCGTTATCGTCGCGCCCGACATTAAATCCGCCGCCGACCTGAAAGGTAAATCACTCGCGCTCGACGCTGTGTCCACCGGTTTTGCCTTCGTGTTTTATGCGCTGTTGGAAAAACTGGGCCTTGCCCAATCGGACTATCAAGCTGTTGCCGTTGGCTCCACGCCCGACCGCTGGCAATCGGTAAAAGCCGGCACGCACGCCGGCACCATCACCATCGAGCCTTTCACCAGCATCGCCAAAGCTGCCGGGTTTCATGTGCTCACCACGAGCAGCGACGTATTTCCCGCCTATCAAGGCGGCATCGTCGCGGCCCGTGCCGATTGGGCAGCCGCCAATACTGGCCTCGTCCAGGCATTCCTTGGTGCCTATTTGCAAGGTCTCGACTGGGTTCTGAATTCCGGCAATCGCCAGGAGGCCGCAGAACTTTTGCTGGCCAACATGCCCGACATCAAACCAGGTGTCGTTGACGCTGTGATGAATAGCCTGCTCTCACCGCGTTCAGGCCTCACCCCGGGCGGCGAAATATTGCCCGAAGGCATCGCGGAAGTTCTGAAGCTGCGTTCACGTTACGGCCGCCCGCAAAAATCGCTCACGGACGCCGCCCGCTATTTCGATTTGTCGTACAAAAACGCTCTCACAAAAGCTGGCTGACCCGTGCTGACCGCTGCGGAGCGATGGTAATTTGATTTTCACAGCATTTTGTCATACAAACATACAAAATACCGAGCGTCACCAGAAGGAGTAAGGATAGGGTGAAAATTTCCGATCGGGCATTGAAGGCTGTTGGCAAGCCGTTGGCACGGAACGAGGATTTGCGCCTGATGACCGGCAAAGGCCGCTTTACCGATGATTTCAGCCTGCCCGGCCAGTTATGGGCCGCTATGGTCCGCTCGCCCTATCCGCACGCGCGCATTAACGGCATTAACTCCAGTGCTGCGCTGCAAATTCCGCAAGTGCTCGCAGTCTATAGCGGTGCCGACTGCGAAGCCGACGGCCTGCGGGAGATCAACCATAATCCTGTTCCGTCAACAAAATACGACCTGAAATTAACCGGCAAAGATGGCGGCCCGGTTTTTATCGGCACACATCCTTTATTGCCGACCGACCGCGCGCGCTATGTCGGCGAAGCCGTCGCCATGGTGGTTGCGCAGACGCGCGAAGCCGCGCTCACAGGCGCGGAAGCGGTCATGGTCGACTACGAAGTTCTGCCCTTTGTTGCAGGCACTGTCGAAGCGACACAGCCCGGCGCGCCGATTTTATGGGACGGCCAGGCAGACAATATTCTGGTCGATTCCCGTTTTGGCGATCAAGCCACAACTGACGCGGCATTTGAGAAGGCCGCTTATATCGTCAGCGATGTTTTTCACATAGGCAGAGTAACCGGCGTTCCATTGGAGCCGCGGGCGGCGCTGGGCCATTACGACGCGCAAACCGGCCGCTACACATTATATGCCGGCAGCGGCGGCGCCGTTCGCCAAAAGCATGAGCTGGCCCACGTATTATGCGAAGACCCCAAGAATGTCCGCGTTCTATCCTTTGATGTCGGCGGTAATTTCGGCACCCGCAATCGCGCTTATGTCGAATTTGGTTTGGTTATGTGGGCGTCGCGTAAGTTAGGCCGCCCTGTTAAATTCCGGGCTGACCGTTCCGAGTGTTTTCTAACCGACTATCAAGGCCGTGACCTGGTAACAGAAGTCTCATTGGCGATCGACGCGAATGGAAAATTTCTGGCAATGCGGGCATCTAATCTCAGCAATGTAGGCGCGCGCTGTGTCTCGCTTTCGCCGCTCAGCAAGGGCTCTGGCCTGATCACAGGGTCTTACGACATTCCCGTCGCGACATTGCGGTCCCGCGCGGTATTCTCCAACACCATGCCGACACAGGCCTATCGCAGCTCCGGCCGCCCGGAAGTGACGTTCGCCATCGAGCGGTTGATCGATAAAGCCGCCAAGCAGTTAGGCATCGACCGGTTCGATATCCGTCGGCGCAATCTCGTCACCCCGGCCCAGATGCCATATCTAAATGCCGTAGGTTCCACCTACGATAGCGGTGAATACGAAACCAATATGGATAAATTGCTGCGTCTTGCGGATTGGGACGGTGTTCCAACCCGGCGCGCGGATGCCAAACGCAGAGGTAAATTGCTTGGCGCCGGATTCGCAAACTATGTGGAATCCTCAATCGGCACGCCAAAAGAACGGGCCGATCTGATTGTCGCGCCCGATGGCATTGAAGTGGTGATCGGCACCCAGCCCGCCGGACAGGGTCATGAGACAAGCTTTGCGCAGGTCACGGCCGATTTATTGGGCGTGCCGTTTGAGCGCGTTAAAATCACGCTCGGTGACACCGACATTGTAAGCGCCGGCGGCGGCACCCATTCCGGCCGATCAATGCGCCATGCCAGCGCTGTCATCGCGTTGGGCGCTGATGACCTGGTGGCGAAAGCGCGGCTTATTGCGGCGCGGATATTTAAAGCCGACGAAGCCGATGTCGAGTTTGATGATGGCATTTTCAAGGTTGCCGGCACCAACATCACAAGTGACTGGTTCGACCTGGCACGGCGTTTGCAAGAGCTGCAACTGCCGGATTTCAAAGACGGTTTGAGAATTCGGCGCGACAATGAAATGCACACGCCGGTTTTTCCAAACGGTGCCTGCATGTGCGAAATTGAAATTGATCCCGACACCGGCGCCCTCGAGATCACCCGTTATGCAACGGTGGACGATGTCGGGCGTTGCATCAATCCATTGATTGTGCACGGCCAGACCCATGGCGGCATTGCCCAAGGTGTTGGGCAGGCCTTGTGGGAAAATTGCTATATCGACCCTGACTCCGGGCAGCCCCAGAATGGCTCGTTCATGGATTATGGAATGCCACGCTTCAATAATCTGCCATTTTTTAAAACGGAAATCTCTGAGGTTCTGTCACCAACTAACCCGTTTGGTGTGAAGGCCGGCGGCGAAGGGGGAACCACCCCCGCACCGGCGGTGATGATAAGCGCGGTTGAGGACGCTTTGGCACCTCTAGGCATTACAGGCATTGAAATGCCAGCAACACCATTAAAAATCTGGACAGCCATCCAACGTGCCCGCACGTCAAAAGCCTCCGCGGGCGAGTAGGAAGTTAACGATGACGAAAATAACTTTAAAGGTCAACGGAACAGAAGTGTCCGAGGATGTCGAGGACAATCTGTTTCTTGCCTATTTCCTGCGCGAGCAGCTGGGCCTCACAGGCACCCATGTCGGCTGCGATACCACGCAATGCGGCTGTTGCGTGGTGCATGTAAACGGCACCTCCGTAAAATCCTGCACAATGCTGGCCGTGCAGGCAAATGGGGCAGAAGTCAAAACGATTGAAGGATTAGCAGCCGGGGATGTTCTGCATCCCGTTCAACGCGCATTTAAGGAATATCACGGCCTGCAATGCGGATTCTGTACGCCGGGAATGATCATGGCCGCCGTCGATCTGATCGAGATGCATCCCGGTCCACTGACACCCGAAATTGTGCGGGATGAGATGGAGGGGAATCTCTGCCGTTGCACGGGCTATCATAATATCGTCAAGGCCATATTGGCAGCCGCGGATGAGATGCGTCCCGCCGCGCTTGAGCAGCCATAGGGGCACCGGCAATGTATCCAACAAAATATCACAGTCCAAAAACATTGCCGGAGGCTCTTGCGATTTTCGCAGCCGCAGAATCCCCGAAATATCTCTCCGGCGGCCACACATTATTACCCGCGATGAAATTGCGCCTCGCAGCGCATAGTGACTTAATTGACCTGTCTGGCATTGAGGAAATGCGCGGCATCACCTCCGGCAACAATGTCCTCACAATCGGCGCGATGACACGTCATGATGAGGTCGCCAACGCGCCGGCCGTCCGTGAGATTATCCCCGCTCTTGCCGGCTGCGCGAGCTCCATTGGCGACCGGCACGTGCGTCACCGCGGCACAATTGGCGGCTCTGTATCCAATAACGATCCTGCTGCGGATTACCCTGCGGCTTTACTAAGCCTGGGCGCTACCGTGATTACTGACCAGCGCCGCATCGCCGCCGACCAGTTCTTCACCGGATTATATGAAACCGCGCTGCAACCAGGAGAAATTCTATTGCGCGTTGAATTTCCTATTCCCAAATCAGCCAGCTACGCCAAATTTCGCAGCATCGCCTCACGCTACTCGGTGGTTGGCGTGTTCGTATCCCAAACATCCGGCGGCGTCCGGGTTGCCGTTACCGGCGCCGGTGATGGAGGGGTATTTCGCGTAAAATCCTTCGAGGCCGCACTTAACTATCATTTCAGCCCAGATGCGATCGCGGCGTGCAATGTTGACCCTGCGCACCTGATGATAGATGCAAACGGGTCATCGGAATATCGTGCCAATCTCATAAAGGTTATGGCCCGCCGCGCGCTCGAAAATCCAGGCCGGACCAGTTGCTATAACTAATCGCCGTCATGTAACCCAAAGCCAAGATTAAGGAAGTTAGATATGTCCACAGAAAAATCTCACCCCAAAAACTTGGCCGCGGGCGCCGCCCCGACGGATTTTCAGGAGCATTTAAAAATCCTGGAGGCCAAGGGTTTAGTCACCCGCATCGACCGCGCCGTGAATAAAGATACCGAACTTCATCCAATCGCCCGCTGGCAATTCCAAGGCGGGTTGGACGATGCCGAGCGGAGAGCCTTTGTATTTACCAACGTCACCGACTCGCGTGGTAAGAAATATGACATGCCTGTCGTGGTCGGCGGCCTCGCGGCATCTGCCGAAATTTACGCCAGCGGCCTCGGTGTTTCTGTCGATGACATCGGGAAGGTTTGGGTCAATGCCGTGGCAGCGCCCGTCGATCCGGTTACCGTTACATCAGCCCCCTGCCAGGAAATTGTCGTTACCGGCGATGATCTTACCAAACCGGGCGGCGGCCTGGCGGACTTGCCAGTGCCGATTTCCACACCCGGATTTGATGCAGCCCCCTATCTCACAGCAACATTGTGCGTCACGAAAGATCCTGAAAATCACATACAAAATATGGGCACCTATCGCGGCGCCCTGAAAGCTAACGACCGGCTCGGCGTACGAATGGCAAGCCGTTTAAGTGGCGCCGGCGGGTATCTGCATTGGTTGAAATACAAAAAGCTCGGCCAGCCAATGCCATGCGCGATTGTCATTGGCTGCGCCCCGGCCGTACTGTTTACCGGACCGCAAAAGCTCGCCATCGATCAAGATGAGATGAGCGTAGCCGGCGGCCTGATGGGTCAACCGGTTGAGGTCGTCAAATGCAAGACAATCGACCTGATGGTGCCGGCCAACTCCGAAATTGTCATCGAAGGATTGATCGACACTGACCTGCTGGAGCCGGAAGGTCCGTTCGGTGAAAGCCACGGCCACGTGGCGTTGGAAGATTACAACATGTCGATGCAGGTGACCGCGATTACGCGCAAGGCCAAACCGGTATTCGTCTCAATCGTCAGCCAGGTTACGCCGAGCGAATCATCAGTGCTCAAAAAAGTTGCCTACGAGCCGATGTATCTCGAGCATTTGAAGTCAGTGCTCGACATCCGCGGTATCAAGCGCGTCGTGATGCACGAGCCCCTGACCAATTTGCGCAAGGTGATATTTCTGCAATTCGAACACGGCGCTCAACAGGCCGAGGTCTGGCGCGGCATGCAAGGTGCCGCGAGCTTGCAGGCCCAGTGCGGCAAGTTGGTCATCGCGGTGTCGGAGGACATCAACCCCAACAACGCCGACGCTATCTTTTGGTCCTTGGCCTATCGCTCCGATTTTTCCGAGGATTTGTTGGTGAGCCCTTACCGCTCCAGCGGGCATGGTCCAAAATCTGGCCGGCGGCCGCTCGAAGGCACGCTGCTGATCGATGCGACTTTGAAGCATAAAATGCCGCCTCTCGCCTTGCCGGCGGAGGAGTATATGCGCGATGCGAAAAAAATCTGGGAAGAACTCGGGCTTCCCCGCATCTCACCGCAAGCGCCTTGGCACGGCTATCATCTGGGCGAGTGGGCCAAGGAATGGACGCAGTATGCCGATGACGCCGTGAAGGGCGACTGGGAGCGCTCCGGCGCGTCCACCTATGCACGGCGCCGCGGCGGCGTGAAACCCGAGACCCCGGTAGCCGCCGCGGAGGCTCCCAAAAAGCAACATGACTAAGGCCGCTTGTATGTCGGATGGGTGCCTCGTATTGTCGCAGAAATGATGGCATTTTGGCAGTTAGAAGGCGACCCATGGTAAAGGGCAAAGCAACCGGTGGCGGTGCTAAACTAAAATTGGCGCCGCTGCGCCACCAGCCGGCGCCGCTGCGTAACATGATCATCATGTCGCTGCGGACCGCGATTGAAACCGGGCAGTTGGAACCGGGAACCCGCCTTATTGAAAAAGATCTTTGTGAGCAGCTTAATGTCAGCCGCACGTCCTTGCGCGAAGCGCTGCGGGAATTGCAGGCCGAAGGGGTGTTCGAACAAACATCAAGCCGTGGCCTAACGGTCTGCGATATTTCGCGCGAAGACGCTGAAAATGCGTATCGGCTCCGCGCAGTGGTCGAGGCGCTGATTGTCCAGCAATTCATTGAAAAGGCCGATGCTGCCAAAATCAAGCTGCTAGTAACCGAAGGCCTCGCGTTAAAGCGGGCCTATCAATCAGGTATTCTCGAAAATATCCTGCGCGGTAAAAGAGCGTTCTACGATCTGATCTGTTCGGGCGCGGAAAATCCAATCGCACTCGACATCATCAACCGCTTGGTACTGCGCACATCAAGCCTGCGATGGCGTTCAATGATCCGTCCGGAACGCCAAAAACAGAGCATCAAGGAAATTGACCAGCTCGTCAAAGCCATTGAGAAACGCGACATCGAAAGCGCGCGGGCGGCGGCCATTGAGCATGTCCACCACTCGGCAGTTTCGGCCCTCGGCCCGCATGAAACGGCACAGGATTCGGTCAAACCAAAACTGAAGAAAGCCGGTTAGCGGTTCGGCTCGATACTCTTCCAGCGCTTCACCACGCCAAGCTCAATATCAAATAAATCCAGCACCCGTCCTACGGTATGGTCAACCACATCATCCACGGATTTGGGCTGCGCATAGAACGCCGGCACCGGCGGAGAAATAATCGCACCCATCTCAGTGGCCGCCACCATCAATTTCAAATGCCCCAGATGCAGCGGCGATTCTCGGACCATCAATACCAGCCGCCGCCGCTCCTTCAAAACCACGTCAGCCGCCCGGGTCAACAGTGATGTTGTAACACCGCTGGAGATTTCACCCAGGCTGCGCATCGAACAGGGGGCGATGATCATTCCCATCGTTTTGAAAGACCCGCTGGAAATCGCGGCAGCAATATCATCCGAACCATACACGACATCGGCCAGGGCGGTCACCTCGGCAATCTTGCGGCGCATCTCATGGGCGATGGTGATCTGGGCAGCACGGCTGATGACAAGGTGCGTTTCAATGTCGGTATCTTTTAACAGCTCCAGCAATCGCACGCCATAAACGGCACCCGAGGCACCGCTTATACCAATAACAATACGCTGCTTCCTTGATGGCTGTTCCAAAATGCTGCTTCCTCACCGGCCGTGCGGCTCACTGTTATGTTTTTACCATCCGATATGATTGTATGACAAGCGGCGGTCCCGCGCCACGTCCGCAGCCGCCCAACAACCTAAATCACCGCGTGAACAACCAGCACACCATCAAGGGCCGAAAGCGGCCAGGCCGGTTCTCGCGGGGCATCTGGAAAAACGGACATTGAACGCCGGTTCACTGCCGGGCATAATTTGCGCCGAGTTGACCCACTCCACCGAAATCAGGACACGCTCCGGCTCCGCCGTTCATCTCCCGTCAGACATATATTATTTGTTCGATCAACGTCCCGCGTTTGGTCATCCCCCTAACAAGCAGCGCATCCACACCTGGCCACTGCTAGGCGCATGCGCTCGACCCTAAGGATCGAACATATGAATGCCATCGACACCATATCTCCGTTTAAAGTTGACCCTTACAACGGCGAGCGGAACAGCCGCGTCGCCTCGGAATGGTATTCCCGCCCCGCAGACGAGCGCTATCTCGACTTGGATACGCTCTTCGCTTCCGTGTCATCCCGGGCGGAGCGCTCCCGCACACGCACTGTGGGAAGCCGTGAGGTTCGCGTCCAAGCCTCACCGGACCAGGCAGATGCGCTGACCGTCATCTTGCCGGGCAGCGATACGCCTCTGGCGCCCACGCATTGGAGTTTTGGCCAATTATGTAGCCTGGTCGGCGCGCCAGCAGGTTATCTTCGCGATACGCCCGCCACGCTTGCCGGCATCAATCTGCAATACGGACTGTCCCACCAGCGGTCTGAACAGGTTAAAATCCTCGAACTTGATGATGGCCGTCAGGAGCTTAGGGCCGCAACCGGCCCGGAATATGGCCGCATCTTCGACCATGAACTGGTTAGCGCCGTCCAGCAGATTGCTGGTAACGGCGTTGGCGACACGCGATGGAAGGTGCCTGGCGCATTAGATTGGTCAACCTCGACCTATAACCCACATGTCGATATCACGGCTGATACCACCACTTTGTACGCCAGTGACCGCGACGTGTTCATGTTTTTGGTGGATGACTTAAACCCAATCGAAGCGGGCAAGCTAGTTGATGGCTCGCCTGACCTCTTCTTCCGGGGGTTTTATTGCTGGAATTCCGAAGTGGGCTCCAAGACACTCGGCATCGCCAGCTTCTATCTCCGGGGAGTTTGTCAGAACCGAAACCTATGGGGCGTTGAGGGGTTCGAGGAAATCGTTATCCGGCACAGCAAATATGCAGGGAACCGATTTGCCCACGAAGTCGCTCCGGCCTTGGAGACCTTCGCGAACTCGAGTGCCAAGAGCTTCGTTGCCGGCGTGAAGGCGGCGAGGGAGACCATTGTCGCCCGCACTGATGACGACCGGCACGTGTTCCTCAAAAACCAAGGTTTTGGCAAAGCCGACTGCGCTAAGATCATTGAGACGGTGCTACGTGAGGAGGGACATTTGCCAGAGAGTGTCTTCGACTTTGTTCAAGGGCTGACAGCCATGGCAAGACGTCGCGACAACCAGGATGGACGGCTAGATCTCGAACAACGGGCCAAGCGCCTTTTTGATAGGGTGGGTTGATCGGCATGGAACACTTCGAAGGGTCCATGGATGACACGAAGATCGATCAACCGTTGCAGGCAGTATGCCCCAAATGCGGCTCGCACCATTGCCAATTGCAATCCACCGCTCGAAAGGCGGGGATTGTCGTTGGTGGCGTGTTCGGTGCCATTATCGCCGCTGGCCTCACCGGTTCAAAGGCTGGGGCGGTCAGTGGTGCCGCTATATCCAGTGAACTCGATAGGCGCTCACCGGTCACGATCACCGGAACGATTGGTGGAGCGATCTTCGGCTTTGCCCGGGGCGCAATCACCGGGCACGCTGTCGGCACGGAGATTGATAAGAGCATCCTTCGGCTTTACAAATGCACAGAATGTGGCCTTGAATTCTAGGAAACTGAAAAATGGCTTGAGCTGAAAATGCTCAAGCTATTTAATTAAGTCTCGCATCTTTCGTTGCCCGATAAACGGCACATGTCATTCAAAAATAGTCAGCAACATCTGATAATTATTTTTTATGAATTACCCGGTATTGGGTAATATTAATAATAGTAATAATGCAAATATTAAAATATGTATTATTAAAACTATTTTTAACTCCACGAGTATTTCAATCAGTACTTTCAACCTTACGATTAGAAATACTATTTTCCTCATTATCATTGATGTCGTTATTATAATCATGATTCGCAATGACCACATAATAGAAGATTCAAATTATTTTTTATATTCTCCTACATATTATGGGCGTGACTTAAATTGACCCAATAAGGATTGAAGACATGACAGTTATAAAAGATTATACGAAGATCAACGAAAAGTTCGATGAACGACTTGAACATATGATTGACAAACACAGTAAAGTTACATTCTTCCGATACGATGTTCGTTTTCCCAACGATCATCCACACAACGGAAAAAATGATGAGTTCTCAGAATTTCAAACGCGATTAAAAGAACAGTTGACAAGACATGGTATTGAAAACCAGAATATTTGGTGCCGAGAACAAAAAACCAGTGAAAACCCCCACTATCACGTTGCAGCTCTGGTGAATGGAAATCTCACACAACGCGTGGGTGGTATTTTAGAAAATGCTAAAAATATCTGGGGGAACATTATCGGTAGCCAAGAACCCGGACTGATCAACCACTGCGGTAGTTTTAATGATCAAAACATTCCATATCAGATTAGGATAGATCGCCCTTCATCCAAGAAAGAAGGTGAAAAATTGCTTGAACAACAGGCAAAGTTTGAGTCAAAAATAAAACAAGTTCGTAAACGGGCACACTATCTTGGTAAGGACCAGCAAAAAGGTAACGTACCGAAAGGAGTTAGGGAATACGGTGCGTCTGAACTGCCAAAGGTTTGTAAACGGTAAGTATCAGGGCGTCACCTCAACTGTTTGCGCAAGTTGAACTGACGTCTGCACCGCTTCTGCTGCAACTGGCACATGAAGTCGGTCTAGGTGCTTGATCCCGAACTTGCTTTCATTGCCTTCGGCGGTGTCAAAACCATTTCTGGTAATGCAGAAAATATGCCTGCTTTTCCAACGGCCAATCCTTGATGATCATCGATCAGATGAATCTTTCAGCAAAGAATGAAAAAATTACTTCAGGATTAAGACTTGGCGGCCATTGTCGATGGACCATGAATTAAATCTGCTAAGAAAACTTTGTCCAAGCAACAAAGGTCCGTTAACGGTGGAAATGCTTGCCTTGATATTAGTAATCACGTGATTTCCTACTTTTAAACTTCGGATAATGAAAATGGGTGACGGTACTGTCGATCCATCGGCAAGAGTATATGTTTGGGTCCCAATAAAATCCGATGATTGTAAGGTTCCAGTTCGGGTAAGGGTAAGTGCAACATCGGCAGGTATACTGACGTCGGAAGCTCCGCTATCTATTGTGAAGTTTAATGGGAGTACGCCGTTAATTAGGACCGGTACTTCTAGAATTCCTTCGTCTCCGACTAATTTAATTTCATTCCGTTGTGCCGGTGCGCTCGAAATTTCTGTTGAATTTGCGATCGATTCTGATATTTCGATGGACTGACTTTGGTTTACAGGAGATACATTATCATGTGTTGATGCTGGAGGTGCCGGTACAGATGCATTAGTTGCCTGACTTGATTCATTGCCCAGAGCCATGGCCTTATTTTCCGCAATTTTGGTGACATCGATATTATCGCAAACATTAATGAAGTTTGCATCGCAGCGCGGAGATTGAAGGACCTCATTGTAATAAATTCTGGCGGCATCAATGTATCCCAATCCCTCAGCTGCACTCGCGAGATAGAACCAAGATTGATTATTATTGAAGCCAACCTCAAGAATGCGGACGGAGAGATCGCTCCAATTTTGACTATTATAATCCTCTTTAAGTGATGGCCGCATCGACCCGTATTTGGAAGCACAGCTAAGGCCGCAAGTTAAGTCGGCATCGCCGCCCTTAAAACTTAATTGCAGCGCTTCAAAGTTTGCTTCAGTTGTTGGCGGATTTTGTTCCGCACAACTTGACAAAATTAGAGCGAATAAAATTGCAGTGAAATTCAATGAGTGACACTTGTGCTTGAAAATCTTTTTAATACTCATTGTCTGTTCGTCTCGCTTGATAAAATATTCTTTAACTTACGCATTACGTTTCCGCCCCGCAACCGGAAAAGTCTCGAATTCCAAAAATTTTACAAGTTTTGAGGTAGTTTAGCGAAACCCCTTATCTATGTTTTACTTATTGTCCACGTACAATTTTTATTCTCCCAATTGGGCACGAGGTTAACTGAGTGGCGGCAATCTATTTCTGTTTTCTGCCGCCGTTGTCGGCGTTGCCGCTACCCGAGGGATTGCCCGATGGGCTGGTGCCTGCACGATTAGGCGGGGCAACCACTTAACATATTGAAATATAATAAATTTCGATAATTCAGGTAAAAATCTTCATCACAATAAGCTTCGGTTACGCGTAATTCTAGGCGCATTTCGACGTATTCAGCCTCATATTGCGCGATTGACAGAGAAAAATGTGCGATTTCCAGGTCATTTGCGAGATCGCGGAACCGTTTAAGCTTTTGCACAGGATAAGAATTACGTTTTCCATGAATGCTCGTGCCGTTTTAGAGGGCTAATAACTTACCGGTTGGTCAAGCGCTTATATCCGAAGAAAGCAATTCTGCCTGCTGAAGAACATTCTGTACCGCGCTATCCTGAAGGTCAGGCGGGTATCCGTATTTTCGAAGGATGCGTTTCACCCGGCGCCGAATATCTGCGCGGGCCGCTTCTCGGTGCGCCCAATCAACAGTTATATTTTTGCGGATATCTTCTACCAACTCATGGGCGATGACCCGCAATGCAGGCTCCCCAAGCAAGTCACGTGCGCTATGGTTATCTGCCAACGCATCATAAAACGCGACTTCATCGGCATTTAATCCGCTATCTTCTCCACGCTCACGGGCAGTCCGGATGTCATGCGCCAGCTTTATCAATTCTTCCAGTACCTGCACGGTGGTCACAGCATTGCCATGATAGCGCGCGATGGCGGCATCAAGCCGCTCGGAAAACACCCTGGCTTGCACAACATTGCGTTTACCTTGTGACTGCACCTGCCCATTCAGCAATTTACGAAGTGCCTCCACGGCTAGGTTCTTTTGAGCCAGGTCCCGCATTTCGGCTAAGAAGTCATCTGATAGGATGGAGATATCGGGCCGGTCCAAACCTATGGCTGCCATAATATCTACAATCTCGGTGGACACCACCGCCCGGCTGACAATTTGCTGTATCGCCAATTCCCTATCAGCAGCGCTGCGCCCGGTACTGGCATTAGTTTTAATTAGCGCCGCCCGCACGGCTTGGAAGAACGCGACCTCATCACGAATATCCCGTGCTTCATCGCTTGCAGCAGCCATCGAATAGAGTTTCGAAAGGATCAGCACGGCATCAGCATAGTGCCGGTGAGCACGCTTCTTTTCCTCATCCTTGCTTTGCTGTGCCGCCAGCTCCTGCTGCATGGCCAGCACCCAATCCATCGCCCCCGCCATGATAGTCAGGCGAAGTTGCGGCGTGGCTGTCTCAGTGAGTGCTGGCCGGTAATCAAAGCCTTCCGCAGTATCTGGACGGAATATGTCACGGACAATTTCGTAACGCTCAATCATTGCCGCTACGGCGGCTTCTTCATCAATACCTGTCTGTTCGCGGTCAGCGCCGGAATATTGGCCAAGCGCTGCCTTCAGGTTTTGGGCAATGCCAATATAATCCACCACCAGCCCGGCGGGCTTGTCGCGGAACACCCGGTTCACACGCGCAATCGCCTGCATCAACCCATGCCCGCGCATCGGCTTGTCGATATACATCGTGTGCATACTCGGCGCATCAAAACCGGTGAGCCACATATCACGCACGATAACGATTTTTAGTGGATCATTGGCCTTCTTCGCCCGCTTGGCCAGCAACTCCCGCCGCACCTTCGCGCGTTTGCCGATATGCTGTTGCCAGTTCGCTGGGTCTGAAGCGGCGCCGGTCATGACCACCTTCACCATGCCAGCATCATCATCGTCATCATGCCAATCTGGCCGTAGCTTTATGATGGCATCATACAGCGCCACGCAGATCCGTCGGCTCATGCACACAATCATCGCCTTGCCGTCTAACGCCGCGAACCGCGCCTCTGCGTGCCTCACGAGGTCTTCAGCAATCATGGCGAGCCGCTTGTCAGACCCCACCACGGCTTCGACGCTGCCATATTTTCGGCCCAGGCGCTCTTCCTCGCCTTCCACCAAGTCTTCGGTCAGTTCCGCTATTTCAGCGTCAATCCGGGGTTTCTCATCTTCCGGCAATTCAATGCGGGCGAGCCGGCTTTCATAATAAATTGGCACGGTGGCGCCGTCCTGCACAGCCCGGCTGATGTCATAAACATCAATATAATCGCCAAAAATAGCCGGAGTATTCACATCGCCGGTTTCAATCGGCGTGCCGGTAAAACCAATGAAGGAGGCATTGGGCAAAGCATCGCGCAGATATTTGGCAAACCCGTAGGAAACCTCGCCGCCCTTGGCATCCATCTTGGCCTTAAAGCCATATTGGCTGCGGTGCGCCTCATCAGCCATCACCACCACATTCCGCCGCGCGGTTAGTTCCGGGTAATCGCGGTCGTCACCATCGGGCGTAAATTTTTGAATGGTGGTGAAGATAACCCCGCCGGAGGGCCGGGTGAGCAAGGTCCGCAATTCCTCCCGGCTTTCGGCGCGTTGCGGGGTTTGGCGCAGCAAATCCTTGCACTGGCTGAAGGTGTTAAATAGCTGTTCGTCCAAATCATTGCGGTCGGTCAGCACTACGATGGTGGGGTTGTTCATCGCCGGGTGCAAAATCACCTGGCCTGCATAGAACGCCATCAGCAGGCTCTTGCCGGAGCCCTGCGTATGCCACACCACGCCGATGCGCTTATCCCCGCCGGTGGCAGTGGCCAGCACTGTCTGGTGCACGGCATGGCGCACGGCATGGTACTGGTGATACCCCGCCAGCATTTTGGCCAGCCCGCCGCCCGTGTCGTTAAACACGGTGAAATCCTTAATCAGCCCCAGTAAGTGCTGCGGCTCAAACGCGCCCTTCAGCAGAATTTCCAGCTCGGACATGCCTTTAACTACGCCGTCCCCTGCAATGGTGCGCCAAGGCATGAAACGTTCACGGTCCGCGGTGAGGGAGCCGATGCGCGCCCCTAACCCATCCGAGATCACCAAAGCGGCATTGGTGCGGAACAGGCTGGTAATCTGGCTCTTATAGGTTTGTAGCTGGTTATAGGCGCCATCCAGCGTGGCGTTTTCATCCCCGGCATTTTTCAGCTCGATCACCACAATCGGCAGACCATTCAGGAACAGCACAATATCCGGCCGGCGGTTGGTTTTTTGTTCGATGATGGTGAATTGGTTTACCGCCAGCCAGTCATTATTGGCGGGCTCTTCAAAGTCGATCAGCCTTACATAGTCGCCCTTAATCGCGCCATCGGCCCCGGCATATTCCACCGGCACCCCTTCGGTGAGGTATTTATGCAGGCGGCGGTTTTCTTCGATGATGCCGGGATATTCAGACAGCACCACCCGGCGGATGGCTTCGGCTTGTGCGTCTTGTGGTATGTTGGGGTTAAATTGTGCCACGGCCTTGGCCAGGCGGGACTTTAGAATCACCTGGTCGTAGCTAGTGCGTTCGGCAAACGCGCTGTCGGGTGCGATGTCCGGCCCGTGGAGGATTGTGAATCCTATTTCCGATACCCAAGCCAAAGCCGCATCTTCAACATGGGATTCGGTGAACTTGCTCACAGCGCTGCTTTCAGGGGCATGTCTTGCTGCCTACAATGGTTATGTGTACCGGCCAGTATGTACACTGACCCAGGGTTCCGCCGGAGGTTTCCGATGAATGGAATGGAAGCTGTTTCCGAATACATCCTCATATTCCAAAATAATCTCCCATCTTTGACCCTCCATTGAGGCAAAATCTGTTGGGTTAAATTTTTCAGATAATTCAATTGGAATCGCTAGGCGAGTATCCTGGTACATAGTCTCTTTTGGCGCCAGCGGAGGTAATTCATATTGCTTGAGCCGAAGCCCATCCATATCCAGCAACCGAACGCTTATTCTCAAATTAAGTGCTGGACCTGAGCCAATATTTCGAAGTGACGGAGTTAGGTGAAGTAGGCCTTTATCGTGATTTATTTTGCTATTTGGGTTGTTAATAATAATTTGGTTTCCAGGACTTCGGGGGTCACTAAAACTGGGCCGAACCAAAACGCAAACCGGGCGAAATTGCTCTTGATGGTGGCGCTCATCATCTTTGCGAACGGCAACAGTCTGCTTGATGACGATGAAAGTTGCTATCGCCAACGCTAATGTACCCAAACCGGTTAGCGCATCCCAGAATTCCATGCCTCAGACCCCTGTGATTTTAACGGCGGAAACGTCTGATGAGCATTGCCGCCCGCCGCATATCATCGGCCAGATAAGCGGCCTCGGTTTTACCGGCTGTATAGCGCACAATCGCATCGGCGCTGGTTCTGGCGTCCCACAGGAAGCTGTGCGGGTCACGCTCCATGCAGCGGCAACCGGGAGGCTTCGATGGCGGCGCGCACGAACGGGTTACGCAGGGCGGAGGCCATGGTGAGGTCCACCTTGCGGCCCAGCAGGGCTGAAAGCGCATCCCGCAGCGCGAAATAATCGCTCAGTGCCGGGGTGGCGTGGGCGGCTTCGTAGGTGACTAGAAAGTCAAAGTCAGAGCCTGGCCCAAAATCAGCCTCGCGTGCGGCGGAGCCGAACAAATCTAGCCGGCGCACATGGAAGCGCTGGCAGAGTGCGGCAATTTCGGCGCGGTGGCGTTCCAGGTTGGCGTTCATAACGCTGCCAGTTTGGCCGGTTTCGCTGGGGTTGGCAAAGGCAAGCCCAGGGTGGCCCGGCGCTGGATGGCGGCGCGGTTCTCCTCGGTTTGGTAGAGGACCAGTTCGCCGGATTTTGGTGTGCTCATGCCATCGCCGCCAGCGCCTTTTCGGCATCTTGCACCCGGATTTCGCCGGACATGAGTTTGGGGAGGAGGAGGTCGCGGGTGGCAGCGAGGGTGCCTGTTTCCATCAAGTTCGTCCGAATTTTTAAGAAAATTGGTGTAACCATATCCTCGAAGGCATTCAGACACGCTTTTCCCGGATTCAAAAATTTAATGCTCTTAATTGACTTTGAATTAACAGCTGTCGCTATTGACGATGTGCTTCCTAATTGACCGTAATCGTAATTGGCCATGTACAGATAAGTATAAAATGGACCAAATGGGGAAGCTTCTGGTCGTACCAAATGAGCAATCGCCTCATTTGTGCACATAGGATGGGATGTTATAGCCACCCGACCAACGGTCAATTTGAAACTCACGACCACGGTGTTTTCTGGCACAACGGGGATGTTTAGCCGTTTGACAGTTTGGCGTGCGAGATTTTCGTCTGAGCGGCAAGCCCAAATATTTAGGCCACCCATATTTTTAATAGATAGCCATGTATGTCCGGCACCAATAGGCACGAAATGCACTGCTTCATTCCTGGGTGGTGTCCTACCTATTCCGATATTGAATATGTCACCTAGCGTCTGCATTGCCCACCCCTCCGGTTTGCCTTCATCATCCAGGCGGTCGGGGAAGAGGGACCAGAGGTCTGCGGCGAGGTAGGGGGGGCGGCCTTCGGCTTTGGAGCGGGTGGGGCCGAAATCGACAAACCAATCCTTAAAAACCGCCCGCGCCATCGCCTCCAACGTCTCATTCATCTGCTGGTTAAGTTCGATTTTATTGCTGAGAGAATCCAGAACGCTGGCGATAGATTGTTGTTCACCCAGTGGCGGAAGTAAAAATTTATAGCCCAAAATTTTGCTTGGGGAAGTGTGCTTTACCGTCGATCCGGTTACAGTGGCCAGTACTTCATTCCGGTAATCGGTAGATCGCATAAGCCAGTGAAGATATTTTAAAGCAACAGCGTTACTTTGCTTTAAGACCTTTCCTACGCGTTGATTGTGAAGCAGCTTTTCTGGGCTGGTTGGCACAATCGCTGAGTAACCTAGCGTGTCAGCCTCTTTGCTTAAGTCAGTCATGGTCACGACCAAATCGCCCGGATGAAGTACATACTCAGGGGCAACCGGCCCATTATAGTATTTGCGTTTTCCCCACTGGAAGCCGCCACCAATAGCAAAGTTGCCCGGTGTCATTAAAACATCTCCAGGGCCGCTGTCTGAGAAGAACTCTCCACTAAAAGCATAGCCATGCTTTATCTGAATTAGCTCGGCCAAAGTCACTTTCTGCCATGAACTAGTCATGAAGCGTTCTCCGGCATATCCAGGAACAACCGCACCAACGCCGTGTTGATGTAATAATTATTGCGACCCGCCTGATGTTTTACGACAAAACCGTTCTCAGCCAGCGTATCCAGATATTTTGCCGCTGTCTGACGAGATCGTAAATTTAAATCCTCTTGGACATATTCGATGCGCGTGTAGGGGTGCCGGAACAAATTATTAAGGAGTTCCTGTTTGTAGATTTTTGGAAGCTCCGCGCGCATTCGTTGCTTCACATCCGCCATCTGGCTGCGAATGCCCTCAACCAGCGTTAATGTTGTATGGGCCGTGCGAGTGACGGCTTCCAGCATATATAGCACCCAAGTCTCCCAGGCGCCGGTATCTCGTACGGCTTGCAGCAACCGGTAATATTCTGACTTAGTGCGGGTAATGTGGCCGGAGAGGTATAAAATAGGAATGTCCAGCAAGTTAGTTTGGGTTAGATACAACACGTTTAGAATGCGGCCGATACGGCCGTTGCCATCTGAAAAAGGGTGGATGCTCTCAAACTGATGGTGAATCAGTGCCATTTTAATCAGCGGGTCGAGGGAGCAGGCATCTGGGTCATTCACGAAGCGCTCAAGCGCGGACATATGTGTCTCGATCTCTTGGCCATTTTGTGGTGGAACAAAAACAATGTCGCCGTTGGATTCGTTTTTTAAAGCGGTGCCCGGGGTGGTGCGAAAGCCTTCCTCACGGTTTTTGAGCAAGCGAAACATGGCGATGAGCGTGCTGTTGGTAATCAGTCCGCCGGTTTCATGCAGCCGGGCGTAACCCAGGCGCAGCGCATCGCGGTATAAAGCCACTTCCTTTGCGGCAGGGGATTGCGGACCTTCGGGGAATAAATCAGCCTGGAACAATTCATCCTGTGTGGTGACGATGTTCTCAATTTCGGACGAGGCTTTCGCTTCCTGGAGGGCGAGCGTGTCGATCAAAATGCCTTGGTTAGGGATGGTAGCGGCGCGGCCTTTCAGCTCGGCCAGCGCTCGGTTGGCCGCAGCTAACGCTTTGAGAACCGGGACGGTTTCAAGGTCGGTGGCCGGGGGCAGGTTGGGGATGATGTATGTCTGTTTTAACATGACTCGGAGTATATGTTAAAGAAATCGAATTTTGTTAACATGTTTTGCTGATATGTACACAAAAACGCTGTTTCGTTGACAATGGGTCAAACCACCACCGTTTTCAGCCGGGCGCGAATGGTGGCGGTGAGCTCATCGGCTTGAGCGAACTGCGCCTCCAGCGTGGCGTTCAGCTTGGCGAAGCGCTCCGTAAACGGTGTCTCGTCATCTTCAATATCGGCGGCACCCACGTAACGGCCGGGGGTGAGGACAAAGCCGTGCCCTTCAATTTCAGCCAGACTGGCCGCTTTGCAGAAGCCGGGCACATCTGCGTAAGCGCCGGCTTCAGCCTCGCCCCGCCAGGCATGGTAGGTTTTGGTGATGGTGGCGATGTCAGCGGCCGAAAACTCCTTGCGGGTGCGGTCCACCAGGGTGCCGAGCTTGCGGGCATCGATGAATAGTACCTCGCCCCGGCGGTCCCGGAAGCGGCCGTTTTTCTTGTTGCGGCTGAGGAACCACAAGCAAGCCGGAATTTGCGTGGAGTAGAAAAGCTGGCCGGGCAGGGCGATCATGCAGTCCACCACATCGGCCTGCACCATGGCGCGGCGGATAACATCCTCCCCGCTTTGGGCTGAGGACATGGAGCCATTGGCCAGCACCACGCCGGCCGTGCCGTTGGGGGCAAGGTGGTGGAGAATATGTTGCAGCCACGCATAGTTGGCGTTGCCAACCGGTGGTGCGCCATATTGCCAGCGCACATCTTCGCGCAGGCGTTCGCCGCCCCAGTCTGAGATGTTGAAAGGCGGGTTGGCGAGAATGAAGTCGAATTTCTTGTCGCGCCATTCGTCCTTGTGGAAGCTGCCCTCGTTGTTCCAGGCAATGCCGCTGGCATCGATCCCGCGCACGGCGAGGTTCATTTTAGCAAGGCGCCAGGTGGTGTAGTTGCTCTCCTGGCCATACAGCGCCAACTGGCCAATGCGGCCGCCATGGGCTTCGAGGAAGCGTTCGGCCTGCACGAACATGCCGCCGGAACCGCAGCAGGGGTCGTACACCCGGCCTTCGATGCCCTTGGCAGGGTCCGGGAACGGTTCCAGCATTTCCACCAGCACCTGCACCACCGAGCGGGGGGTGTAGAATTCGCCACCGCGCTTGCCTTCAGACCCGGCAAAGCCGCCCAAGAAATATTCGTACACCCGGCCCAGCAGGTCTCTGGCCTTGGCACCTTCGGTGCCCAGCGCAATGCCGGAGATAAGGTTGATGAGTTCGCCCAGCATGACCTTATCCAGCGCCGGGCGGTTATAATCCTTGGGCAGAACGCCTTTCAGGGTGGGGTTGTCGGCCTCAATGGCTGCCATGGCTTCATCAATAAGTTTGCCGATGGTGGGTTGGGGGGCATTGGCCTCCAGGTGGGACCAGCGGGCCATTTTGGGCACCCAGAAGATGTTTTCACCGATATATTCGTCCCGGTCTTCAGCCCCGGCGGGGTCTGTCGCCATCAGGGCGTCATACCGGGCCTCAAACGCCAGGGAGATATGGCGTAGGAAGATAAGGCCCAGGACGACGTGCTTATAGTCGGATGGTTCGAGGTTTTTGCGGAGCTTGTCAGCCGAGGCGAACAGTTCCCGCTCCAGGGTTAGCTGGCTTTCGGGGGCTGTTTTGGCGGTTGGTTGGGTGGTTTCGGTGGTGGAGGATTTCCTGCCGCGCGCCATTGGTTTGGTGTTCTCTCAGATAGTTAAGGCTTTCTATTCTGAGGGTAACCTATGGGGGGAGGTTTTCAAGCCCGTATTTTCCAAAGTGACTAGCTATAGGCTTTGTTTTAACCCGGATAACAATATCCCAGAATCCCTGGGCAACAATATCTCGGAATGGATGGGACCATCAACTCGGAAGCAGTGGGCACATTTGCTTGGAATCAACACCTAAAGATTCGTCAATCGCGAAACTCTTGCCAAACCAGTCCTCCACTTGCGCCTTGTCTCCTGCCTTCAACGTCAAATAACGATTCTTACCGCGAACCGGTTTCGTTCAATCAACAAACCAACAGTTCAAAAATTATGAGTAGTTCCGGATAAAAGGGCGTCTCTATGAGCTTAATCCTAACAGATCGGGTTAAATGCGGTATTATGTATCACTTGCCACAACCAAAATTAACAAATTTTCTGGGTGTATAAGTAAAAGCAAAACACCCCGATGATTTGATGGGACACACGTGATTAGCCGTCCTGGCAAGTTTATAACTTCACACAAGACATAGAAGGTGCAGCGATCTAACGACCGCTGCACCCATCAGATGGCGAATTACTCGTGGATGATTGATTTCTTCAACTCGTCAGAAAGGGCATACCTTGTCGCTTTGCCCTTGCCTTCGACCACAACGCTGCCTTTAGTAACCAAATCAGTGATTACAGAACGCGTGGTAGAGCCAGAGGCACCGATCTGGTCATCAATTTCCTGCCGCAGGAGTCCTGGCTTGCCCTTCAGTACAGCCATAGTCAGGCAACGGATTATGTCTGCCTCTCGCCCACCGAAGGTGGCCTGAATGAAAGATTCGTTAACAGAACGAATAGTGTCGTTACTCATCTCCGGTAGCGGCACCCAGGTCTTTGTTTCGGACGCCTCAGCATCGATAGCCTCCCATCGCAGTAGGCCGTTTGGGCCTTTATCCCATCGGAGCTCAAAAGGCTTTAAAGCCTTTCCGAGGGTTTCATCATCGCGGTGCTTTTCGAATGTTACAAGGACACCGTTTTCGATTCGAGGCAAGCTTTGTAGATGAATCTTTGTATCGATTTCATCGTCCAATTCCGTGGTGCCACGCTGCTTGCCGTCCTTACCTTCGTGGTGCAATATAATGATAGTTTTGCCTTTTTCAGTTAATTTACGCAGCTGGGTAGAAACAAGCGACCAGCTAACTGCGCTATTGTGTCCGACAGTGAATTTTGTCAAAGGGTCGACCACGATTATGTCTGCATTGTCAGTGTACTCACGCAATATTTCCCAAGTTTCCGCAAGCTCAAGGTTCATTTTTCCAACGGCGTTGCCCGGCCGTGGATAGATTTCGATATTTTCGATTCTTTTGCAATTCGAAATGCTTGCCTGGATCATGTCCATTCTTCGACATATCTTCGAAACCATTTCTCCTGCTAAGTAAAGACAACGGAAGCGTTCTTTTGGTTCAAGTCTCCCCAAAAATTTGGTTCCTGTCGCAAGCGAATGGATAGTCTTGAGAGCAAACCAAGATTTGCCACCACCCGCCTTGCCATATATGAGGTTTATCGTTGCCGGATAAAGCCACGGAGGCATCATCGACTCAATCATAAGCGCAGGAATCTGATCTCCAATTTTCCAGCTAGAGGACAGTGCTGTTTTCGACATAATTTTTGCAGAAATACCAAATTTTTGCTTAGCGATCTCTGCAAGTTCGGATGCGTCTTTACGAGACCCCCTCAGCTCGCCCCCTTTATAATCGACGGTAATTTTATCGTTTTCATCCATTAGATTTTTGGGCAGCACAAATTCAACGCTCTCAACGCCCACATTCCGTAGTTCCTCGCTTAGTTCAAAGGCATGAGAAAAGGACTCACGATCGTTGCTAACGGCCACTATAACTTTCCGGCCTCTCAGGCAGGACCAGTCAGTGCCTGCTGGCGTAGCTTGGTGCAAACCTCTAGGCCAAGCAACAAAAACTATAGGTATCCCCGCACCGTGATGTTTAAATAGGCGAGGGTTTTCGCGATCGACTGTGAGGAGGTCATCATCAATAACGACTGTAGCGTCCTTGTTTTCGAAAGCAGTCGATAACCCATAGGGACAAGTCCGAAGGGCAGATTGCCCGAACTTCCATCGCTGGTGAAGAGGATCAAGGTCTTTATACCAAGGGGTGAAGGACAGCAGCAGGGGAACTCCCAACGCCGTAGGCCAATAGCCGATAACCTGTTGCAAAAATCCGCTAGCATCTCGAATTTCAAATGCATAAGTTGGTTGGCCGATGAATGGAACGCAATCTGGGCGGTATTTGGGCCATCTGCGAACGCTGTCCTTTTCGGGATGGGTGCCAAATTGAGGGCTAGATTGTGATACCCAAGCAACTTGAGACCAACCGCGAAACTTTGCCGGCTGCCGGATGATTGGTTGATGCACATCGATCCCAAGGCGCTTGGCAAGATCCTCAATAATAGTCTGCTCTGTTGCTTCAGGCTGGAATTGAACTGCCACCTCTTTTAAAAATTCAAGGTGCCGATCATTTGATGGATTCGTTCCTTTTAACAATAGACACCTCTTAAGATGGAGCATTAACGAAACGATGTCGTCTCCCCCTCTCTTGAAGTAGCTATCCGTCCACAAACCTGGTGCTGAAGACTGGCAGCTGTAGAGAACTGCATCTTGCCAATTTCGCATTATATGAATAGGGCCAATCGTGTAGGCATCCTGCATTGCGCCATACGATAGAACTTGATCAGGCACGATTTTCAGTAGTTTCAGATCTAACGCTGTGTCCAAGTTAATGAACGCGGCGAGGTTTACCAAGCCCTTCGATGAAAGGCAACGGGAGCCGTTGGAATAATACATGTGTAAAAATCCTTATGCGTCAAGTTGAGAGAGAAAGTCCGCGATATCAGCGGCCAAAATGAGGGTTTTTGAATTGAGTTTTCTTGCCTTTAATTTTCCTTGTTTGATGAGTTCGTAGATTGTCGTATGGCTAACGGATAAGAGCGATTCCGTTGCTTTTACGGAATATGCCGCTCTCGTTAGGCCGAGGTCGTATGGTGAACGCATTTTTTGTCCTTTCGTCGAGATTGACGATCCCGGCTTTGCCGCATGTGTTCACAACAGTATATTGAAGAACAAAATAAGAACCGAGTTCTCTTTCGCCAAATTGACGGACTCAGACTTTTCAATGAGGGTTTCGAGTTTTCATCATTGTTGCTTTTGGGTAGTTCATTTTCGATATTCTGCGATCTGAGGTTGCAATTCGTAACGCTGAGATGGTTTCCGACAACTCATCACCGTGAGATTTTGGATTTTTTAGTAGCCGATCTTCTGTGCGAGCCGATCTATAAGGCGTTCGCGCGGCGGCCCGACTACCAAAATTTATGCCGTGAAGGATATTAATAGCGCCTCGTTCACCCTTAACCTGATTGAGTGCTAGGATCGCCACAGCCACAAAGCCGAAGACATACTGCGCAGCGTCGGCGCCGGCCAAACACTTCTCATAGACCGCGCGTACAATAGTGATGACTTAAATAAGACTTTGGCAGCCTGCAGGCCTAAGGCTAGCGTCAGACCGACAAAATATTCTAAAATTCAGAAATTGATTTCGCCGCGAATAAAATTTCGCCGAGCACTTCTCTAGAAAACTCAAAAATTTAAATGTCATTGTGATTTGTTAAAAAATAATGACACAAAGTAACTTGCCATCATAAACCTAGCGTCAACCCGAATTGGGAGGCTGTGGCAGCCTTTTCGAAAGCTTGTCCTTCCACTCTTTTTCCTCTTTGATTGTATTTTTCCGAGCTCTCCTTATCCACTCAGTTAAGTTGCCATTTTGGGTGAATTTTTCCAGTGAAGCGGCGTGATCTTCACCGATATAGCGGCGTGTGAACTTAGTGACGTATTCAATGAAGAGGCTCATGAAGCTGATGGCCTTCTCTGTATAAAACTTTTTTTCACTTGCGTCACAGTAAATGCCCTGGGCGTCATTGATTAACCTTTTCAAATATGGGTCTCCGTGATTACCTCGGCCAGACGGTAAGGTTTTCAACACTGCTTTAGAAGCTTCATTTAGATCATGAATGCTTCTCAGAAGCGTCTCCGTGTTAATAAATTTAATATGGCTATCCAAACAGGCGACGTGGACCAGGTCGCCGATCAGACGCCGAATCAAGTTGTTTCTGTAGGCATTATTAAAATCTAAATCGTTTTTTTTAATTATCAAGTTGTCTTCAATCAATGGACGTTCAAACTGCTGCTTTGAACGGACCTCTCGGTGCTTCATAATATCAATACATAATTGATCAGAGTATTGTATTGAAGTATCGAAACAATAATCTTCAAAAAAAGAGATTAAATTGCTGGATAACTTTTTCAATTTTTTAAACGGTTTTTTCAATTCGGCAGGTTGCACACCCTGCCGATCATTGAAGGTACTCCAGAGATAGACATTTATAACTGTGTCGAACTTGACTCTTGTTTTTGTATCATCAATTAACGCTTTGTTATCCCTATCAATTACGTGTGCAAGCGCTTCCCACTGTTTATTCGACAATTGAACCGTTACAAATTTTGGAATCGCGCTCAATGATATCATCTTAATTTGTTTCCATGTATTGAGGTTGGTTTTCCGGATTGAAGTTGTGCGGTGCCGCAATAAGCACACCAAGCTTCCATCAGCTTTCGGCGTTTCTTGAACAGATCTCCTCGTCGATAAGCAGCTTCTACCTTATCACCAATAGAGTGAGCGAGAGCCATTTCGGCAACTTCGCGAGGAAAGCTGGTCCGTTCTGATACCCAATCTCGAAACGTCGAACGGAAACCATGCACAGTCAGGTCGTTTCTACTTATCCGTTCCAGCAGCTTGAGCATCGCCATGTTCGACAAGCCGGCGCAACCTCGTCCACCAGGGAAGACGTGATCCTCGGAGTCGTCATTTTTCATAGTCTCCAAAATCGCAATAGCTGCCGGCGATAATGGCACACGATGCTCCTTTCCAGCCTTAATCCGAGATGCTGGAATGGTCCAAACCTTGGCATCAAAGTCAACCTCACTCCAAGTCGCCCCAATGGTTTCGCTGGTTCTTGTGGCCGTAAGAATGAGGAATTCAAACGCCCGAGCGGCGACGCCTTCCTGAGCCCGCAACGTTGTCATGAAGTCACCGATTTCTTCGTAGGGAAGGGCGTTGTGATGCTCAACCTTTTGGACCTTCTGCCGCTTCGGTAAGAGGTTATCAAGATGGCCTCGCCACCTTGCAGGGTTTTCTCCGCGACGGAATTCTCGAACAGTCGCCCAATCTAGGACGCACTCAATGCGCCCTCTTAGCCGGCTGGCCGTCTCAGTTTTTGTCGCCCAGATCGGTTCCAACACCTTCATGACCAAACCAGTATCGATGGTTTGTACGGGAAGATCAACGAAAATGGGGTAGGCATAGGTCGACAACGTGTTTCGCCATTGATCGGCATGCTTAGCATTTCGCCAACCGGAAGCATGGGCTGAGATGTAAGCTTCCGAGCAGTTTTGGAATGTCATGACCTTGGCGTCTTCGAGCTTTGCCGCCAGAAGAGCTGCGTCGCGAACTTGCAGTGGATCGCTATTGTCGAGACGCTGCTTTCGGCACTCGGCTGCCTTGACGCGAGCATCGGCCAAAGTGACGGTGTGTAAAGGACCAAGCCCCATGTCTCGACGGGCATTACCTACACGGTAGCGAAAAACCAGGACTTGGCTCCGGTTGGCCCAACGCGAAGATAGAGCCCAAGGCCATCAGCATACATGCCCGGCTTCGTGACCTTGGTGACAGCCAAGGCAGACAGGCGTTTTTCTTGTCTCGCCAAGATTACCTCCATTACAGTGATTGATCTTACAACATTAAACCATCCTTTGCACCATCCATTGTTGCCGAACACCTATGTAGTCATACGAACACGGTTTGATGATATCTTGAGGGTTTCTGATAATATTCGCTATGTTTGTGAACACCAGTGAATACGTGAGAGTTCGACGGAAGCGGACACCCTCTCCGCCAGACTACACCGGGCTTACACTGCAATAGCCGGAAGAGGCTAACTTAGGCCCCGATCTGCCGCATCAAACCAAACATATCCATCAAGATGCGCGTTTCCTCAATCCGGCCGTTCTCCAACCGG
>JARLJJ010000648.1 GCA_031291275.1 Formivibrio sp. | reverse complement strand
TTGTTGAATCCCCCCCCCCACCCCAGAGCACTCTGATCCCAGAATGCTATGTGGAGGATCTGTACTTGGGGGACCGCACTTTAAATCTGCAGCTGTTTGATACTGCTGGCGAAGAGTACGTGGCTGTGCAGCTTGATCCTTCCACACTTCGAGCGTGAATCACATATACCAGTGTCCGCGTGCCAGTGGTTATATGCCTAGTAACCATGTGTACGCTGTCTTTGCGGTTCATCGGCAGGCGGTACCACAGCCTCAGCCGCTCGCACTATCGGGGCTCAGCTCTGGTTATTGTGGTGTACGATGTCACCGGTACGTGAATCGTGTGTGCGAAAGAGTTTGTACTCTCAACTACTGCATAAGAATGCTGTGAGCACCATTATCACATAACCAAGTTTCTGGCCGCAGTAGGTTTTAACTGAAAATTGCTGCACTGGCAGAGGCTTTGTGCGTGATGCTCCTTGCTACCTGCTTGCTACTTTTGTTTGTGCGTGTGTGTCATGCGCATGACCACCAGTCTGTAGGTATGTGAGTGTGTCTCAGTGTCTTCGTTTCTGTTTTATATTGTTGCCTTCCATGTGGCAGTGTGCGGAATGGAAGTGTCCCACCGTGACATGACTTGTGTGTCTCAGTGATCTCACTTCTAGTTGTTGATGAGTCACGTGCTTGTCTAGAGCGGGAAACCTTCAACAACACCTCAAGATGGATTCAGGATGCCCGAAATCAGCTCGGCAGTGGAGTGATCATCATGCTCGCAGGCAACAAAAGAGACAAGGCAGAAAGGTGTGCCAGATTGGGAGTGCCAGTATGTGTGCGTTTTAAAGGTCTGGGGCATTTGAGGCTGTCTCCAGCCTAATGGTTGTAATCAGCTGTGTTTAGGAACTTTGAATAGTCACTGTCTGAGATGTATTTGCCACAGTGCGGCCGGTTGTCGTTTGTACTTGAACTGTTGTACATGTACATTATAACGGCGACTTGGTTGTCACGGTTCTCGCCTGCTGTCCAGCAGGCAAGTGTCGGCTGAGGAAGGGGCCATCAACGCACTGGAGAAAGATGTGTTGTTTATGGAAACAAGTGCCAAAAGGGGCTCCAATATTGACGAGCTTTTCAGGAAACTGACCGCCGCATTACTAGAATCTGGTTGGCCCGGGCCCGGGGACGCCACATCAATAGCCCGAGTCGCCACGCCTCTTCGCGTGCCGGCGTTACCTTCCATGCCTGGAGGTACGAGTTTTCTGCTTGATGCCTCTCTGTTCCTTGATATAGATAATGACATCTTTGGTGTGATTTGGACCCGCAGCCGGCGCGGTGATTCGAGTCAGGCCGACCAGCAGCAGTACCAAAGTCTCCACCCTCTCCAAACCCGCAACCTGTTGTTGAAGGGGACACATTGACAGCGCACACAGAATCACATACATGCGCACGAACAACAAGTTGATCACACGCACACATACACTCTCACACGTACTAGTGCTGCCCTTTTAAGTTTTCGTGTGCTGCCCATCGAATACCCTTCTTCTTTGTGATGATACTGAGCCCCTGGCAGTGCAAGCAACGCAGAACGCAGGTAATCTGCCCTGCAGGTATGCACGCTCGCCTCACCACACTGTGTGTGGGCCACTGGCAGCTGCTCCATCATCGGGAAAAACAGAGATGGGCCAGTGGTGCCAGTGTTTTGAGCAAGAAAGAAGTGCACACGCACGCATGCCCGGCCAGTGGAGGGAAAGCACTGGCAGATGGAGGACGACCCCTATAGTCACGGTTGTGCAAGTGGCGGCGCTAAACTTCAAGTTGAAGCTGCTGGCCGACGCAGGCCCGGTGCGACTCGGACGACGTGCGTGGCCCAGTGTTTTGCACTCGCGCTCCGAGTTGTCACTAGTAGCAATACGAGCAAGGCCAGTCGAATTTCGAAATTTGGGATAGGGACACGGCAACACGCCCTACAGTACACGTCACAACTTGAACTCAACACTCACCGACTAGGAACCATCAACGTGTGCGCAAAGAGGTCACGGATTGATGCTTGAGTTAATTAAAGTGTACTCAGCATGTAGCAGGTCTTGTACGAACAGACTCGGACTTGCGGGGAGGTGGGAGGTCACGGTTGAGCCCAGTGCCGCCCCCGCACACGCCGGGTCACGCCCCTGCAGTTGTCTGGAGTCAGGCCTGGCCACACGTCGAGTCAGCCCACAGGACATGGTGCCAGCGCAACAATGTCATAGTGTCCACCGGCACATAGCAGGAGCCCGCACGTGCTTTCTGCACTGATGGAGGCGGAGCGTGAAATTCAACTGGTTGTTTCGTGGCCTGCAGTGCCATTGTGGAGGAAGGGGAGACTTGCTATCTGGGAACGGGATGGCGGCCAGGCATGGATGTGATGCGAAAGATAACGGTAATTACGGTACTGTAAGACTCCTAAGGTGCCATCTAATCTTGTATCTAATTTCCGAGTTGGTTGTGACTTCCCTGTTTTCTGGAGCTGCGTGGACGACATGCAAGACATTGTAGTACATACCTCTGCAAACAAAATTAAATTGAAACAACTTGAACAAATGGCAGCAGCCTGAGGCCCGGGGGCCCTTTATCGTTCATTGACGTTCATGTTCTGCGTCAGTGAGAGCTTGTACTCTTGGCCACAGGCAAGCGTTCAAGCGCCGCGGCGTCATTCGCATACCGCCTCCCACAAATGTGAACGGATTGCCCCCAATCTCCCACCACACAATCCCCACCCCGCGCTCCGCCGGCCCCCAGCAACGTGGGTGTTTGTGGGGTTTACAACAGCACGCACTTCTGGGTTGTATGCCTTCCAGAAACGCCGGGTTTAGCGGCCCCAGGGTGGCGCGCCCCGTTTGTAACGACAGG
>JARLJJ010000647.1 GCA_031291275.1 Formivibrio sp. | reverse complement strand
GCATTGCGAAGGACATTCGAACTCCAAGTCGTTACGCCAACATGGTGTTCTTCAGTGCCACTCGCATCGAGAACAATTGGGTCCCCACCATCTAAAGTGACAGCATACCGCAGGCGATGCTCAGAATCGACTGGGAAAGTCGGCAGCAGAAAGACAGAAAGTTTCCCGTCACCAGTTCCGGCAGTGGTGAATTTGTACTCAATCCATGGATCTGTGGACGCCGGCTTTGTGGAGCTAAGATTGCTCGCATTGACCCATTTGGCCTCGGACGTCCGTCCTGGCTCGCCAAAGAAGATGGACCCGCCCGGCAAACCTAATTCAGGTCGTGTCTGCCAGAAACCAGCATCAGTGTTGTGCATGCCAATGAAGTGCACAGCATTGATCGAAATGGTCCGGTGTACTTCATCGCTGAGAATCCCTTTCTCGATGGCTTGCTGGTTGTTGTCAGATTGCACCCAATTGTGTGGTAGCGAGTTTGGATCCAGGATTTGGTTTGCGCTCGCGGGCTCATTAAAGACACGGAGGGCGCGCGGCTTGGAAGACATGATTCCATCCCATTTCCCACCTGCCACTGAGTTGTATTTTCTTGTCAGCCTCTGAATCTCGTTCTGGGCATTTTGCACATTACCCGCGTCGGTTCGTGCTAAATCGCTGTGACTCTGAGCCGCGTCGAGATAGCTGCGATCATTCCAGAGAAACTTAGCATTCTGGGCGGCGGCGGCTTCGATAGGATAGGCTGTCAATTCGAAATAGGCATCGCGATATTGTGGTGGCAATCGCAATTCAAGAGCCTCCGCTTGAGCACTCAGCTTCTGCCAAGCGAACAGCCTCTGCCGGTTCTGGTCTCCCCAAGCCAATGGATTGAAAGCTGACCGCTCAACCGACTTATCATTCTCATTGAACCCCATGAATTCCGGTTTGCGAATGAAGTTCAATTGATAATAGTCCTCCATCAATTGGGCAATGGAATCTGCATTTTGCTGGTTGAACTGTTCACGATTCCATTCGGTGAGGAACTCCCGCTGACTGATGCGTTCCGTCGCCGGCTCATTCCACGCCATCCGTAAGAAATAGTCGGTGTCCATCTCAGCTGGCTTCAGATCTCCTACATTGAGTATCCAAAGCTGCCGTACACCATGCGACCATGCCTTTGAGAGTTCCTCGCGCATCAGCGCTGGCGGTGTTGAACAGAGCCAAAGATAATCGTGTGGTTCTCCCCAATATGACACATGGTAGTACAGGGCCGACCCTCCAGATCTTGCCTGTTCTCTCTCATCTGGAAGCTCCCGAATATAGCCATAATTGTCGTCAGTCCAGCCGAGTGTCACATCATCAGGGACTTTCAT
>JARLJJ010000646.1 GCA_031291275.1 Formivibrio sp. | reverse complement strand
GTGGGCTACAGCCCATCATTTCTGAAAAACTCACCAGCTTCCGCTTCGCACTCTGCGCCGGATTCAATCTGGATGCCAACTTGGAAAAGACCAGAGTACGCACCAAATCCGTTGCCCCAGGGGTGCGGAACGAGCCAGATGATTGCCAGACGTGAACACTAATGCAAGTTGGTTGCCATTGCAAAACAAAGAAAGTAGATAACTTACCAAAGGACTGCAACGTGATGATGCAAAGTTTTGCGCATGGCGGTAGGAGATTTTAGTCCCTTATTCCGCCTTTTCTTTACTGCCGTATCGGTGGCAGACCGGGATGATCCTTGGATAACCCCAAGAGCTCCTTTTGACGACCCCACAGGCTCTGTCTTTGAAGACCCAAGAGCATGTCTCAGGCACGATGAATTAACCGCCTGCTCGGCGCTCCTGTGCTTCACCTTGACACGCACATTTCTCCACCCTGGGTGATGAAGGATGCCTGCTTCGGGCAAAGCATCTTGCTGTATTCACACGAGTTAACCCGCAGGAACCGGCATTGATTCGACTGCCGGCGCTTCCGGTTTGCGAATTACAAAGTCGCGATTGGTGTAAACCCAAAGCATTCACTCAAGTGCGCCTCGGAACTCGTTGAAATTCGCCTGATTGTTGGGTCTTTCCTGACGATTTTCGTCTCTTCCGTTCGAAGTCTGTTTGAAGTACGGTTCTGGCCGGTGTTAATAGAGGTTTACGAGCCTCAAGGAATCATCCCAGAGGCTCGCAGCCGTTGCTCAGGCACACTTCTCCCGGTGCATCTCCGGTGGTTGGGCCATTAGTTGCGGCAGCCGGATCAGGTTGTGCGCCGTGCAACTGAAGACGAACAGCCAATCCACTTTCTCCAGGCCTCGCAACTTGACCTGGCGCAGCGGGCCGGTTTGCTTCAGCCATCCGAACAACAGGGCGACATACTGCCCATCAACATCATCGCCCCGATAAAGTCACGATTCACTATCCTTTGCACCCATTGTGCACGCACGTACTACCGGTAATCCGGAGATATGAGCGTTACAGCGAAACATTCTTCGTTGTACGCAGGGCAGATGGTCGTCCACTAGCAGTGCCGGACTGGATGACCCTCCCCGAGGCGTCGAACGTAAGGCTCGTTTCGACGGC
>JARLJJ010000002.1 GCA_031291275.1 Formivibrio sp. | reverse complement strand
GAGCTGGTCGTCATCATCACATTGGGATCTTCATTCATTCGATCCAACGTTGAGCGAAATGTGCTGTGAACAACTGAAACACCCTCAGACCACGGCCAAAGCCATACAGGATCGATATGCGCGCCGCCAATCATGTGAAAACGAAACTGATCCGATTGCGGTGACCACGCTGGAGCACTTTGTGCCTGCAACTTGAGTACAGACACACCAAGCAACACAGCTATCGCGCAGTTTTGACTCAAGAATGTGAACTTATTTGCAGTCTTAATCATTATTTTCCTCGGTTCTGGCCATCTTTGCCATGGTATGAGATGTCAATCTTTGGGAGTCTCTCCGGAAGAACCGGAGAGACTCCCCTTTACGTTAAAACTGGTATCTCAGACTGAATTGGAATTGACGGTCGGACGCGAAGGTGCTGCCCTTTCCTGTGACCTTGCCAAAGTTACTGCTGGTCGGAGTCACGTTGGGACTGTCAAGGTTGGGATGGTTTATAAAGTTAAACGCCTCTGCCTTGAATTTAACTTGATTCTGCTTGTTCCCTAGGGAAACCGACTTTTGCATTGCAATATTCCAGCTTTGGAAACCCGGGCCATAGACTTGATCACGAGTCTCTCGCGGAGCAAAGGTCCCGTCTGCTGGCTTGGAAAACACGCTGGTGTCAAACCAATATGCGCCTGCAATTGAACCGTTTGGAGAGCTTTTTTTGTACAGCTTAGACGGACCGCTCATCTTCCAGAGTTGGGCTCCCGACCCCGGCCCGACACCCGCAAAGTCATCACTGGTGGCAACCGACTGCGGTGCGCCGCTTTGGAACTGCATCGTGCCCGATACCTGCCACTTTTTCAATGCTGTTCTGAGTACCGGGTTTGACAAGTGCTCACCATACTGAATGTCCCACACGTAGTTAAACACTATCGTGTGGCGCGTATCATATGAAGAAGGACCGTAGTATTCCATCGGGTCATAGGCATTCGGCATAACCTCACCGTGGCCAGAGCCATTATCCAAGCTCTTCGACAAAGTGTATGCCACGCCGATTGTCGCTCCGTTTGTTACGCGATGCCTCAAGTTTGCCTGTAATCCGTGATAAATGGAGCGACCGGCATTCGTCTGCTGTTGAATTACAGAAAAACCCTTGTATTGACGAAGCGCATCCGTATTGATTCCTACGTTTGCGTATGTGGTTCCGGCTGCCAACTGATTGATATTTTCAATGTGCTGGAGATGGATGCCGCGTCTTCCCACATAACTTACCGTGAGAATACCAACCTTCGACAGATCCTGCTCCGCTGTAAGCGTCCATGACCACGCTTCAGGCGCTGGAAAGTGGTAGGCGTAAGAGGTCATATTAAGAGGGTAGTTATTGGTCCCAACTCCACCCGGGTTATCTGCAGAGCCATAGCTGACTGTGCCGGAAGGCTGGAAGGGCGGATTACCGCCAAGGTGAACGGAATCGCTGATGCCCAAGCGGTCGATATAACGGCCGGCGCCTAAGCGGATAACCGTCTTGTCTCCGAGAGAATAAGAGACGCCAAGACGGGGTTGATAGGATGTCCAGACCATTGGGTTGTAGCCGCGCGAATACCCATGGAATAAGTTACTGTTGCTGCTTAGGATGCTGTCTGCCACATGCCCTTTGGCACTTGCGGGGAACTCTGTTCCTGGAATCACGATGCCATCGTAAAGGTTGCTTCCTGTTACATATCCCGTCGAAGAACTTACAGTGGGAGCCGTGGAAACCACGTAATCGGTCGGAGAAAACATTGACATATTGTTCCACTTGGCATAGTAAGGTTCCATAAAGCTGTGGCGCAGTCCGAATTCAATTACTAATTTCGGCGTAACGTGCCATGAGTCCTGAGCATAATATTCGTACATGTCGCTCAAATAAACAGTGTAGGAATCACGACCAATTTCACCGTAGGTATCAAACAGGCCCAGCGCGGTGTTTGCGCTTGCAACACCGGTACTCGGTTCACTGCCACGGGAATCGGTAAAAACAAACATGCCATTTTGGTTGTTAGTAGCGCCTGCTTGTGTTGAGCTTACATTGATTTGGTCGTAGTCGTTTTCGCTCGCATGTTCGTACAAAACGCCGAACTTTAGTGTGTGCTTTCCTATCACCTTGGTCAGATTGTCACCAATGTCCCAGATCACGCCAGCTGAGGTTCCTGGATAAGGAAGTCCATCTAGGGTTGTGAAACCCGAGATTTTAATCGTCGGAATCTTGTTGGGAATCTGCTTGTCAGTGCTTGAATACAAATAAGGGTAATCGATGCCATATTTAGTTCTGTCATACTTACCACTTGACGTATCTATACCAACCCTGCTGTGGTCAATACTTGCTGACACAAATACATCGTTAACAGTTGTTGGATTGATCGTCCAAGTGTGATGCAGAACTGCGATCTGATTGGGGCGGTTCCCTGTTTGTGGAGTTAAATCAAAGTTACCTGCGAGGGGAGACACATAGTTGTAAGCGTAACTTAATAATGTAAAACGCAGCCGCTGACTATCCGTGGGCACGTAATCAATTACCACGGAATCCTTGCGCTGGTTTTCCGGGTGCGGGGCAACCTCCATCCAGTTGTAGCTTGAGTTCGTCGCATTTGGAGAGGGATAAGCATTCAACAATGCCAAGCCATTGGTGCTCAATCCCGACGTGATGATATTTCCTGAAATGGCGAGCTTTGTTGTTGGATCTACAAGCTGTTCTGCTTTTCCGTAGAAGATGTTGCTCGCACTCAGTAACTCGCTGAAATTGCCCGTGCGCATAAGCGTGGTTGGGACGAGGCCGGTCGCGGTATCCCCATGCCGGTAGCGCAACCACTCTTCGCCGTAGAGAAAAAAGAGCTTATCGCGCCCATGGTTAAAATCCAGATGTGGAATATAGAGAGGGCCGTTGACGTTAAAGCCAAACTGGTTGTACCGAAAATCTGCTGGATGGCTGGAGATAAGCGCTGAAGACGAGGTTTTACGGGTCCATGTATTCGCATTAAAGAAGGAGTTGCGAAGATACTCAAACGTGGTTGCGTGGAATTCGCTGGTGCCGCTCTTGGGCACGATGCGGATAATGGCTCCAGAAGCACGCCCGTATTCGGCAGGATAAGACGTTGAAAGAAGCTGAACCTGGGATGTGGAATCCACATCAGCAACTCCAATGCTTGTTCCGTTGGAGCGTGTACGAACCATCGGTGCGCCATCGAGCGTCATGCCGTTACTTGGGGGCAGCGAACCATCTATGACTAAATCGGTGTCCATACCGAAGCCAAATGCTGCCATCGAAGTGCCGCGGCGAACACCCGGTTCTAGCTGGACGAGGTATATTGGGTTGCGACCATTCAACTGAATCGACTGCACCTGTTGCTGTGTGATCAATTGTCCCACGATAGCGGTTTCTGTCTGGATCGTGTTCGCGCTGGCGGCAACGGTCACTGTCGTTGACGAACTGCCCACCTTGAGAGTTGCGTTGATGCGAGTGCCAATATTAGGGTCGACATGGTTTGTCGTTTGAATGAAGTTTTCAAAGCCGGTCGCTTTGACGGTGAACGTGTAGTTCCCCGCAGAAAGGTTAGTAATTGTATAGTACCCAGCCTCGTTTGCTGTGGTGCTGCTCTCTGCTCCGGTCGCTTCGTTGCGAATTGTGACGGATGCGTGTGGAATCACCGCGCCGGTGGAGTCGGTTATGTTGCCTGAAATGGATGTTGCATCCGACTGGGCTTGCAGTTTTGGCAGTCCAATAAAGAGAAATACGGCAAGAAAAGCCATGAGACACATAAAGATGGTTTTCTCCACGCCATTCGACAATTTGAACCTCCTTTGTTCCATTTTCATTTTTGTTGTTGTGTCGCTTTCTGAGATCATGCTGTCCCCTTTCACAGTCATCATTGAATAGCCTCCTTCGCGAGACATAGTTTGAAACGCACTATTTTTAGCGCATAATGACTTCATTGTCAAGAATAAACTACAGATATAATCAGTCCAAAGAACGAAATTAGTAAACCTGGCAAATCAAAAATCATGGTATACAAACCATGCTGTTGATTCGATTGTGCTTACTGCTGTATGTGAGTACGGTCGGCTGTGTGTGGGTTTCATCCGGAGATCTGAAGTATGACGCGACAAAAATAGTTTGACACACTACATATATACAGATATAGTGAAACGAACGAACAAACAGGCATGCCGTCATTTTAAATTCGTGCCGGCCTTCGGTTGGCTTCAGGACGCGGAAAACGGCCATGGTGGAGGTAACTTCATATGGGGCATACTCGGAATAGATCGCTTGCCAATCTGACACGGCGCAATCTTCTTTTGTTGCCCGGTTTCTGCTGGGCCACATCGCTGTTTGCAAAGAACCCCCTGGCGAAAGCCGTGCTCAATGGCACGGGAAGCAGCAACGCTGCGGCAACGCCGCCTCGGCCCTCACGAAGCTTGAGTTTGAACGGCACGTGGAGCTTGACCTACGGTCCATGCCCGGAGGCTCCCAAGAAACTTCCACAGACCTCTGCGCCGGCGGACTGGCCTACGATTCCGGCAACCGTTCCCGGAAATGTCGAACTCGATTTGGTGGCGGCCGGGCGCATGGAGCCTCTCGAAAAGGGCAATCGCGTCTATCAGGCTCTCAAGCTGGAGTCGCACCAATGGTGGTATCGCCGTAGCTTTAAGGCTGGAGCCACGGAACCGGGCGAAAGGGCCGAGCTTGTTTTCGAGGGACTCGACTGTTTGGGCACGGTCTGGCTGAATGGAAAGTTAATCGGCCAGTCGGCGAACATGCTGATTGCCCACCGCTTCGATGTGTCGCCATTCCTGCTTGCCAACGCGGAGAACGAAGTGGTGGTTCGTATCGATCCGGCAGTACCGGCAGGTCGCGCCGTTTCGTATTCCGCAAGGGAATATATCAACAGCGACTCCATGGAGTCGCTACATGTTCGCAAGGCTCCGCACATGTACGGCTGGGACATTATGCCGCGCATCGTCAGCGCCGGCCTTTGGCGAGATGTTCGTTTGGAGTGGACGCGCCCTGTGCGGCTCGCCGATGTGTACTGGCACACGCGCGCCGCGGATACTGCGCGCAAGGCAGCTACGGTAGCGGCGCAATGGAAACTTATTGGCGCTGATGCTGGTCGTTATCGCGTCGAAGTGGTGATTGAGCGAAACGGGCACCGCGTCTTCCATTCCGATGCTGTGGCGCAGCCGCCGCATGGGCACTTGGATTGCGTTCTCAACAATATTGATTTATGGTGGCCGCGCGGCTTTGGCGAACAGCCGTTGTACGATGGGGTGATCACGCTGCGTAACACGGCCGGAGCTATCGTCGATCGCCGTGTGACGCGTGTCGGCATCCGCACGATCGAACTGGACCGCACCGACATTCTTACAGCGGACGGAAAGGGCAAGTTTGGATTCGTTGTGAATGGCGAGCCTGTGTTTATCAAGGGCGCGGACTATAGCTGCCTGGACGCACTGCACAGCCGCGACTCGATCCATCTGGAAGCCGCTGTTGGCATGTTGCGGGAATTGAACTGCAATATGGTGCGGTGCTGGGGCGGCAACGTGTATCCCGAGGATCGCTTCTTTGATCTGTGCGATGAGAGCGGCATTCTGGTATGGCAGGATTTTGCGATGGCCTGTGCTGTGTATCCGCAGAATGAGTCTTTCCTGAGAGCTATTGAAACCGAAGCGAGAGCGGTCGTGCCGCGGCTGCGCAACCATGCCTCGTTGGCGTTGTGGTGCGGCAACAATGAGTGCGACGACGCATACGAGTCGGCGCACACACAAGGCAAGCCGCCGATCGATCCGAATGGAGATCGCCTTACCCGGCAGGTGATTCCTGACGTACTCAAGGAGTTGGACCCGCATCGCTCATATCTGCCCAGTTCTCCCTACCACAGCCCGGCGGTGTTTGCGGCTGGAAACAAAATAGACACGATGCCCGAGGTTCATCTCTGGGGGCCTCGGAGCTACTTCAAGAACCCGTTCTATACATCGTCACCGGCGCATTTTGTCAGCGAGATCGGATACCACGGCTGTCCTTCGCGCGCCTCGCTTGAGCGCATGCTTGATGCGGCATATGTTGAGCCGTGGGTGAAGGACCGTGTCTGGAACGATGAATGGCTCACCAAATCGGTTCGTGCTACTCCAACCTCTAAAAACACGGCGGGACGAAACGATCTGATGATCAACCAGATCAAAGCGTTGTTCGGCACAGTTCCCGAGGATCTAGATAACTTCATTCTCGCTTCGCAGATTACGCAGGCCGAAGCGATGAAGTTTTTCGTCGAGTTATTCCGCCAGCAGAAGGGAATCAAGGAAGGCATCATCTGGTGGAACATACGCGATGGCTGGCCGATTGTTTCCGATGCGGTGGTGGATTACTACAACACAAGGAAGCTGGCGTTCTATTATCTTCAGCGCGCGCAACGGGACGTGCAGGCAATTTGCTGCGAAATAGTAGAGGGGCAGCATCAGATCGTCGTGGTGAACGACACGCTGAAAAAGGTACGCGGACATATCGAGATTGCTCGCGCCGGAGGTGCTGGCGCCAAGCTGCTTGAGACCTCGTTTGAAGTCGGTCCCAACGGCAAGAGCACGGTGGGGTCGCTGGCTCATCCGGAGCAAGCTGAGATGTGGCGGTTGGATTGGCGCGTGGAGGCAGTGGGAGAGTTTACCAGCCACTATCTGGCGGTCTCCGGCGTGGTGAGTTACGAACAGTACAAGGAATGGAGAAAAGTGCCGGGCCTGCTGCCCAGTTAATGCTTGGGGCGCGGCTCGTACAAGATCGCCATTGCATCGCTCACGACAGTTTCTGTGGACAGTTCGAATGGCGGAAATATTTATCGCAAGAACACGTGGCGGAATGCAGGCAGACAGGTAATCTAATAGTTGCTATGAAGAACGCACAGGAAATGAAGACCGCCAACCGGATACAAATTCTGCGTCTGCTGCGCAGGAAGAGCCAGTCGCGCTCCGAACTATCCGCTGAAACAGGATTGACGCGCGCCGCAATGTCGACGATTATCGGCAAGCTTCTGCAAGAGGAAGTTGTTTCTGAGACGCGGGGACGCCGAAGCGCGGCGGGACGTCGTCCGGTGCCGGTGGAACTGCGCGCCGACTATGCCTATTCTCTGGGACTGACGATTTCGCGCGTTGCCGTTGAAGTGGGTCTGGCGGACTTTCGCGGGATGCTGATCAGCCGCATTCCTGTCGATGTGCGCCGGGCCAACCGCGCCGAAGCGCTACGGCGCATCAAGGCCGCGCTTGAGGGGGCGATGAAAGAGTACCCGGGCGCAAGATGGCTGGGTCTTGGCATCAGCACTCCCGGACCGGTGGATGTTGCGACAGCGACCGTTCTAAGTCCACCTAATTTCGAGATGTGGCACGATGCGTGTCTCCGCGATGAGTTTAAGGATCTGGGAATCGGCAATATTTTTCTGGAGAACAACGCGCAGGCGTTGACGATGGCGGAGAAGAGCTTCGGAATCGGCCGCATGGCGAGCAGCTTTGTATTGATCGAGGTCGAGGCTGGAATTGGCGGCGGTCTAGTTTTCAACGGCGAGATTTACTCGGGCTGGGGAGGATTCGGGAATGAAATTGGGCATATCTCAATCGACCAGAACGGGCCGCAATGCAAGTGTGGATTGCGCGGGTGTGTCGAACTCTATTCCGCGCCCGCGCGGATTCTGACGGAGGTCAGGAAGAAACACCCCGGCATCCGAAACTGGGAGCATTTTATTGACCGGGCCATTGCCGGAGAGCCGTATTGCAAAAAGGTGCTTGCCAAGCAGGCGCAGGCGCTGTCGACGGCGATTGTGAATGTGATCAACGTGCTCGAATTGGATGCCGTGGTTCTGACCGGCGACATTCTGTATCGAGGCGAGTTGCTGCGATCCGAGATTGAGCGCCTGGTGAATGAGTTCGCCATCAATCGCCAGCGCAGGCAAGTGCCTGTCTATCTTTCTCCACTGGGCGAACGTCCAGAATTGAAGGCTGCCGCGGGCATACCGGCGGAAAAGTTTTTCCAGGGATTGGTGGAACCCGTGCGGTTGAAACCCAATGGTTCCCAAGGCCAACCCAGTGCGAGGCGAAAATGAGATGGAAGACGGCGCCGGTATTTCTGCATTCATCCTGGGGATGCTGCCCGATCTGGCCACCGAACTATCAAACCTACAGATCAAGCAAAAGCGAGACTGAGGGGACCCGAGAACTTCGCACTGTCCAGTTCTCGACAGAAAACTTCAAATTCATACGCTTGCATCGGACCTGGGCTTGCAGCAATCTGCCACGCCATGTCAGTGCATTTTGCAGTCTGTCGAGTCCAGAGTGAAAGTACTCAAAAAGAAGTTCATATGCAAGACATTGAATGAGTTGCTCATCGCTATAGCGAATGATGTGGGCACCATCTTTCGCGAGATCCGCTTTGACAGCGATTTACAGAAGATTCAGGAAGAATATGTCCCCAAGGGAGAACTTATCTTCGCGAATTTGTCCAATGATCTATCCCAACCGGATGACTACGGCATTACGATTGGCCTGCATCACCAAAAAGCATGGGACCCAAAATTTGTGTCCGTGATCGACTGTCGAGGCGACAAGGGGTATAGAACTTATTTTTACGAAATGGCATGAACTGGCTCATTTGCTGACGCTGACACCCCAAATGAGGCTTGTATTTAGGCGCTCTCACTCACGAGAGAACTCCAATGATCCAGAAGAAAAACTAATGGATGTTATCGCGAGCTCGCTTGGCTTTCATGCTGACTTTTTTCCAGAAAGCGTCAGAGGTGACATCTCGTTCGAGGGCATTGCCACGATCAAAAGCGAGTTTTGCCCGGACGCTAGGTCTGTGACCGCGTGAATTTGTACCACAGAGGGTGCCCCAGGTCTCGCTTTTGAGACCTGGGAACCACGAATGCAAAGGAACGAAATCATCCGGTCACAGACCTAGTGTACAGGCCGCCACAATCGGTATTGTAAAGGCGTTTCTTTCCCCTTGTATTCTTGTAGAAGCTGAAATGGCTCTTAAAAAGGATGAGGCTGCTGCAGCATTACAGACTGGATTCGCCTTTTGCCATATTCCAAAGCAAAGTTTGCGCGCAGTTCACACCACAGTCAATGATTCAGCTCGTGAGGCAGGTTTGCAGTTCTTCAAGAATTGGCGCGTTCCCCTTGCGTCCGTCATTAGAAAAGTTTTTGACGGCGGCGGATATGCCGAAGCTGAGGAAGACCTGAGTTGGTGGAGCACAAGCGATGGAAGTCACCTCAAATCCTTGCCCATTCGAGTGAAAGCAGTCAAAACCGGAAAATCAGTGAAGGCTTTATTGATTCCGATTAATAGCTGATTTCTGTAGCGCGGATAGTCAGCCAGGCTTTTTTCAGTCCGAGATGTGAACAGCCATTGTCTATTTCAGCCGACCGGCAGGTGCCGTTGCTCCAGTTCCCGGCGTGAGCGGTCAAGTTCTTCTGCGATGACCTTCTCGTCCGGCAGGACGGTTTGGTACTCGGTGGCGAGAATCTTGTTGGGGAGATTGTCGAGTGCGTAGTGTGCCTCGGCGGCTCCTTTCTCGGTGCACAGAATCAAGCCAACTGGTGGGTTCTCGCCGGGCTTCATCCAGTTCTCGCGAGCGTAGTTCAGGTACATGTGCATCTGTGCGGCATCTGCATAGCTGAATCGCCCAGCCTTCAAGTCTGCAATGACAAGGCAACGTAAACGGCGATGGAAAAACACGAGATCGACGCGGAACCAATTGTCGTCGAGTCGCAGCCGGCGCTGGCGGCCCACGAACGCAAAATCGTCGCCCAACTCAAGCAGGAAATCGGTGAGGTGCTGGATGAGCGCTTCCTCCAGGTCCGATTCGGAGTATTCGTCTTTGAGATCGAGAAATTCAAGGACGAACGGATCTTTGATGGCCACTTCGGGCGTGATTGTATCGCCCGGCTCGGCGGTCTCAGCCTTCTGGAGCATGGCAGCCTTGTTCTTTGAGAGCGCGATGCGCTCATAGAATTGGCTGTTGATCTGGCGGTCAAGTTGGCGAACTGACCACCCCGACCGCAGCGCCTCAGCCTCGTAAAAAGATCGCGCTTCCGGGCGCTTGACGGAAAGCAGCCGGACGTAGGCGGACCAAGGCAGCGCAAAGCGAGATGCGAGGGTCGAAATGGTTGAAGAAATACCATCTATGGCGCTGATTTTAATAGCTATTAAAGATTTCCCAGACAGTGTCTGGGAAATCTTCTGTTCGGGCCATGCCAGATAAAAAGCACGCATTTGTCCCAGGTTTGCTCGCCCAAATCCTCTGCCGAATTGTCGAGTCAGATCACTGGCTAGTTGTTCGACAAGCTGTTCGCCGTATTCGGCACGGTGCTCCCCACCCTGCTCGAAAATAACGATGCGTCGTCCGATCTCCCAGTACGCTGCCGTCATGATCGAATTGACATTTCGAGCGGCAGCGGAGCGCGCCGCTTTGAGCAGTTCGACTATTCCAGTGCGTATGTTGTCGTAATTCTCAGGCATGATTGTTAGGTCGGTCATTGCGATTCCTCCGATAAACGCGGACGTTGTGGAGGCTAGCGCAGCCTCCATTCTACTGTTTGCATCCGTCAGATTTCCATGCCGATTCCCTGAGTGACAGACGGAGCTTGATTGATTTCAAGAGCCGAGGTTTTTGAAACATCCGCACTGAGTTGCGGGCTAAGCTTGGCCATGTTGTCAGTGAAGAGCGTGGCTTCGTGGCTAGCGCGGGAGATGGAGACGTAGCCGAAGCGGGAGTTCAGCAGGTCCGGGTGGACGCCGGTATCGGCGTTCACAAGGACACGCTCGGCGGTGAGGCCCTGAGAACTGTGGCTGGTGACGGCGTAGCCGTGATCGAAATGGCGGTGCTCTGTGGTGTCGAATTCGATCTGGCGGTCGTTGTCGAGACGGGCTGAAATGCGGCCATCCGGCGAGATGGACTCCACGGCGGCAAGGTCGCGATTGGCGACGCCGAGCGACTTGTCGGGCGCTGTGAATTGGATGCGGTCGCCGACGGAGAACTCACGGTTGATTTCGCGGTAGACGCTGACGCCGGTCAGCCGGCGTGGGTCGTAGGAAACCTCTTTGCCGGAGGATTTCTCGACCGTGAGCAGGTTGATGGCGGAGTTGACGCCGACAACCGCACCGTAGCTCCCGGCTTCCATGCCGACCGTTTGGCTGCCACGGGCATAGCGAACCACATCCCCAACCTCATAATGACTGGCCCACGTCCGTTCAGCGCCGGTCATGTCCTGGCGCTGAACGAGGATGCGAAAGGTTCTGTCATCGGGAGCAAGCGCGCCCTTGGCCTTCAATTCTTCGCGCACCGCGACGTTTAACTCGCGGCGCGAAGCGTTGTCGGGCGAAACGATGAGCGTTTTTTCGGGTGATTCCACATAGGCTTTGGCAATCGTGCGGATGCGCTCCTCCGCATCCGGAATTTCCTTCACACGGCCCTGCTGCTGGAGCGATTCAAGGGCGGCGGATACCTGCCCTTTGGCCAACATTTCGACGGCAGACTTCAGCGCCGGGTCTTTCTGGCGAACAATCTCGTCGAGCTTGGCCGTGCGCATTCCGGCCTCCTGCAACTGCTCAAAGGGGCGGCCAGCTTCGACGCCCTGATGCTGGCGCGTATCGCCGATCAAGAGTACACGGTCATTGGGTCCAAGACGCGCAAGGAACTCGCGCATCTGGTTCGTGCTGGCGAGGCTC
>JARLJJ010000092.1 GCA_031291275.1 Formivibrio sp. | reverse complement strand
CGCCTGCCCGGCTTTGAGCAGTCCCACGATGCTGTGGATCTTGGTCGTTTCCAGCGCCTCGGCCAACGTCAGCGGCGGCAGGATGGACGGAATGCGTTTCGCGAGCATCGATTTCCCCGTGCCAGGCGGCCCAACGAGCAGCAAGGTATTGTAAATCATCCAGTTTTAATTATGATCAATAATGACATGGCCAAAATCAACAAACTGCGCCTGGCAATCTCCTACATCCGGTGGTCGACCCCGGAACAAAAATTGGGCGATAGCAAACGGCGCCAAGTAGCGGCAACTGAGGCATTTTGTGCCGAGCACAATTTGATTCTGGATCAACGTTTGATTGATTCAGGGTTAAGCGCATACAGTGGCAAGCATCGCAAGGAGGGGTCCAACCTGTCACGCTTTTTGAAGGATGTTGAGGCCGGTAAAATTCCACCGGGGAGCGTTTTGATTGTTGAGTCTTTGGATCGGCTCACCAGGCAGGCGATTTCGGAGGCATTGGAGTTGTTTCTTGGGATCATCAGGCACGGCATCGACATTGTCACGTTGATCGACAAGGAATGGTATAGCAAGGACAGCCTTGGCGAAGTGCAACACCTGCTGGTCAGCATCATCAGCTTATGGCGGGCGCATGAGGACTCGCGGTTGAAGGCGAAACGGGTGGGCGATGCGTGGGCTGCAAAACGCCAAGAGGCCATCGTGTCAAACTTGCCTTTGTCGGCGATGTGTCCTGGGTGGCTTGCGGTGTCGAAAGACGGAAAGTCTTTTGTTCCAATCCCGGAGCGGGTCAAGTTGGTGAAATTGATGTTCTGGCTCACACTGCGGGGCTGGAGCAAACGAAAGATCGTCAAACTCCTTAACGGCCACAAGGTGCCGACTTGGGGCGTGGGCGATCGTGCAGCCGAGGGTTGGCATTACTCCTACCTCGATAAAATTCTGCATGGTCGGGCCGTTTTGGGTGAGATAATCCTGCACACAAAAAGATCGGATCCGTCGAATGGGGTGCCTGGCAAGCGAATGCCGGCCAGTGAGCCACTCAAAAACTATTACCCGCAGGTGGTGCCAGAAGCGTGGTTTCTGAAGGTGCAAGCCCTGCGCTCTGGACCGCGGGGACCACTGGGAAAGCACGTTTCGAACTTGTTTCAAGGCATGATCAAGGATGGTGAGTTTCAGAAGTTCTCCATGCTGTACCGTGACCATGGTTCTGATTGGCAGTACTTGATTTCCGATCACCGCCGTGTAAATCCAGCCACACCGATCTTCTCCTGGCGCTACGAGGTGGTTGAGAAGATGGTGCTCGACTATCTGCAGGACCTCGACTGGTCGGGTTTAACCCTTGAGAAGGATGCTGAGATTCGCAAACTGGCCGAGGACCAGGCGCTGGCCGAGGGATCACTGCATGAGTTAGACCAACAGGTGCGGCGCCTTGTGGCCCTCGTAAAGGCTACTGGAGGTGTCAAGGAGACGGCCAGTGAGCTGACAGCCCTGGAGTCTGAACGTGCCGACCTCAGAAAGCGGACCCAAGCCCTAAAATCTGAGATTTCAGCCAGGCGTGGCTTTTTGCCGGACCAAGGTGCTGAACTGGCAAAGCAGTTGGCGGCCGATCGGAATGGAGTGGAGTCCAGGCTGAAGCTGCGTGCTGAGATTCGGCGTTTGGTGACGCGCATCGAGCTTTACCGGACTTTCCCTCAAACACTGCTCAAAGGTGTCCAGCTTCCCGAGGTGAGCCCCGGGATGCGGCTGGAAACCATGCTCCATTCACGGTGCATCCGGATCATTTTCGCGAATCAGGCAGAGCGATGGCTCATTGACCGAGGTGAGGGCAAGCGGATCCAGCGATTCGATGGCCAGTTACCAAATAGTGCAGAAGTAGCGCGTGAGAAAATGGCCGATGGTGAGGTTTTGGTGGATCCAAAGCAGGCACCGCATCTCAAACCGGTAAAATCTGACGAGTGGAAGGCTAAACAGGCTCTGAAACGCAAGCGTTGAGGTCCAAACTGGCTCAATTTCTGAGATAATTTCTGGTTGACAATTCGCTATTCGCGAATAGAGTATGCATGTGATTGCGAAGTCTTTAGACATCGTGGTGCTGTTGAAACTGTTGCTGGAGCGCCAGAAGCGCCCCTATGCCCAATTGTCCAAAGAGCTGGGCATCAGCGCCTCGGAAATCCATGCTTCGGTGCAGAGGAGCATTGAGGCTGGTTTGGTGGATTCAGAAACACGGTTTCCGCTCAGGAAGCCGCTTGAGGAGTATCTCCTGCATGGAGTGCGGTATGCATTTCCTGCAAAACCAGGTCCGGTGGCCCGGGGAATGCCGACTGCGTATGCGGCACCACCTTTGTTGGAGAAAATCAGCCAGGATGACCTCCCGCCGGTTTGGCCGGATCCCAATGGGACAGTTCGGGGTTATTCCGTTGAGCCGCTTTATGGTTGTGTGCCAGTAGCGGCGAAAGCGGATGCTGTTCTTTATTCATTGCTGGCTCTGGTGGACACGTTACGAGTCGGCCGTGCCAGAGAGCGCAATCTGGCAGAGGAGGAATTGAGGCAACGATTGACCCATGCCTACGCCACTTGAAGAAATGCGGATTGTTGCCAGGAGGCTGGAGCCCTTGAATGTGCCATTCGCGTTCATTGGTGGCGCCGTTATGTGCCTGTTGGTTGATAATCCTGCGGTGACGCAATTTCGGCGGACCAAGGATGTGGATGTTATTGTGGCGGTGATCACCTATAATCAGTTCGCACAACTGGAGGCGCGGTTACGTAAAGCCGGGCTTGAGCATGACACCTCTGCTGGAGCGCCGATCTTCCGTTGGATTGTCGAAGGTTGCCGCGTGGACATAATGCCAGAGGAGCCGGCTAACCTGGGAATGAATACGCGCTGGTTTCCAGAAACCCTGCGGTTAGCTGTTTTGAAGGACTTGGGAGATGGCTGTTTCGCTAAGGTCGCCACTCCTCCCTTGTACTTGGCAACCAAGCTGGCAGCCTTCCATGATCGCGGAAAAAGTGATTACTACCTGAGCCATGATTTGGAGGATATAGTCACGCTGATTGATGGACGAACGGATATTGTTGAAGAGATTGCTAACTCAGCGCCCGAAGTTAGGGAATTCATTGTTACCAGCGTTAAGGTGATTAAGGGCCATATTGACTTTCGTGATGCCCTTCACAGCCATCTTCCCGAAAGGCAGAGAATTCCCCAGTTTTTGAGCCGTTTTGCTGCCATAGCTGCCCTTTAAGGTGCTAAAATAAGATGCCTATTCAAGAGCAACGAGTGTAATGAGACAGAAGTAAGCTCTTTATAAAGTCTCCATAATGCAAGCAGACATGTTCTGCTGTGTTTTTGTATTTGCGGCCATTGAACTCTTTCGTTGCTCGCACCGTAATTCATAGCTGAAGTGTAAATTCCCGCTAGCAAATAGTTTTAGGAAAGCCCTGTCTTTGGAACCTCTAGTTATTAGGCAGCATTGAGCCGTAAACGTATACGAAGCCGCCGTGTTCTGGATGAACATGTCGATGACGCAAAACCAGTTCGTATACAAAGGATCCACGGTTGTTAATGCAAAGCTAGGCAACCGCAACGAGTTGAGGGGTGGACTTTTGGTTCATAAAGATCAAAAGGCCGTGGCAAGCGGAAAAGCCCCCACTCAACGTGCCTACACCAGAGGCATGCGGAGTCTTATAACCTACATCCTCATAATCGCACTCACTGTTCCGATTTCTGAGGATCACACTCTTGAGGACAAATATGACCCTAATGAAGCTGTAGCGACGCTTGCTTCTAGCAACCCCAAGTGGGGCGGAAATGGCACCTGAGAAGACCGACGGTGCCTCTGGAATGGCTGTGATGGTTCTTGAAAAGCCAAACTGAGCCAACTCTGCAGGTGGAATTTGCCGGCACTGCACTAAAATGCATACGTGGGAATCGATTTTTCAGTGTGTGCTGGCAGAAGCGCCACCGGTGGATTGCCGATTAATTCGGCTTATTCGTCCGGCGTGGCATCGCCCACTTTTCCCCTGCGGGGTGGCACGGATAACACCTGTAACATTACGGCCATATCTGGACGATTTCAGTTTGCCAAACTCGCTTTTTCGCTTCCAAACTGCTTATCCATCGTAATTACAGCACTTTACGACCTACGTGCCTGTTTTTCGCGAAGCCTCTTGGCAATTCTTAAACCGCTTTGTTTGCAATGGTTTCATATAGCTTCTGGGTTTCGGAAACACGGGTGGATGTGGCACGTTCTGTGGCAAAAAACCCAAGGAAACAACATACCTCAGTTACTAGCAGTATCTAGGTATGAGTATTATAAGTTTGGAACATATTACAGGGTCGGCAGCACCGATTGGGGAGGTGGATGCTGACATGAAGAACATCGCAGTCAAATACGAGGACGGCCGGTGGCGTGTGCGTATTAAGGAGGGGAGAAAGTGGGGCAGCTGGCACACCAAGGCTGGCGAATGGCACAATGGCGCCGATGCCAGGGCTGGTGGCAAGGCCATGCTGGCGAAGTATCGAGAGGCCAACCCAGAGCCCGTAGTGTTGCGTATTCTGGATCCTAAATTGGACCCCAAGAAGTCGTTCCGGGCGGTGTATCAAAAGAAAATGGAGGAATACTGGAAACGCCAGGGCACACGAAACGAAAGTCCTCACAAGTCAGCCGCCAAGCACCTGATGGCTGCGCTGGGAGCACATGCAGAGGTTGAGCCGAAGTCGATGAAGCCAAAGTGGTTTGCCCCGGTGAGGGAACGTCTGCTTGAGCGCCTTTCAGGTAAAACGCCGGGAATGTATGCCCAGCGTCTGCGAGAGGTTTTAGGAACGCTCGTTCCGCTGGGTTTAGATCCACTGAGCATAGGTGAGCTGGACAGAATGCCATCTGGGAAGTCCAGCGACACGGCGGGGTTCCCCTTCTCGATGGCCAACATCAAGGTCATGATGAAACTTGAGCCGAATCAGTCCGATACCACCCGCATGCTGTTGTGGGGCGGTGCATCCGGTGGTCCACAAGCCGTAGACCTGGCATTCCTGCCTTTTGCGGGGTTCAATGATGCGACTGGTGTCTGTCGTTGGAAGCGGACGAAAGTGAATGAAACCATCGAGTTCGCGGCTTTGCCACCATTGCAGGATTTGATCAAAAAACGGCAGGCGGAATTGGGGGAGGGCGCCGTTTATGTCTTTCCAGAACTGATCTTCCTCGATGAGGAAATTGGACTGCCGAAGACCAACACTGTTTTCTGGAAGAGACCACCAGAAAACATAGCCAAACGCGCTGCGCAGAACGTCAACACGGTGGTCACGGAATTTCTGACGCTGTGCGGCATCAAGGCTGAGGGATATACGAATAAATCCTGGCGCATTCACGACATCTCCCTCTGGAGTGCCTTGGGGGTGAAGGACAAAACCAGATTGCGGATGGCGGGTCATAAAACGCTCGATCAGCATCGGGTGTATGAGGTGCCATCTGAGATTGAGCTGGTCCGGGTCAAGGACATCATGTGGCAGTATTACGGGGCCATTCGTGAGGGGCGGGACTTCTTCATCCCCAGCACGCCATATGACATATATGAGGCCATAATGAAGCGCTGGGACCAGTTTCCAGAGGTGATGCAGCGCCTGGTACATGAAGAATTGACTTCATCCAGTGCCAAACTGGAGTTATTCATCCAGGCAGCCTTTGAATCGCAACAGCTCATGATTCAGGCCGGCCATGCGGAAATCCTGGCAACGGTGCGGGCAGAATCTGCCGATCTCAAGAGGGACAACGAATTATTGCGCGAACAGGTGGCGGCTGTACTGGCAAATCAGGCATCTCAGACCGTATTACTCAAGCAGATAGCCGCGGCAAATGGGGTGGAAGCTGAGATGGAGCCGGCCTTTGCATAACGCAAAGTCTGGTCGCCGGTGATACAGGAAACACTTTTCCGGGGTTCCTAGCCAATATAGTTATATGAATTATACAACGAACCCATTGTCAGTAGCCATATCGGAACCAGTAACACCGGAATACGTGCGTCTGCCTCCACCAGGCGGTCGAGACCCGGTTTTCTCATTGTCGCGGAGTTATATCAACACCTTGATATTACCCTGCAAGAGTAACAACTTCAGGCCCCCAGTGCGTAGTGTGGTGATACGTAAACGTGGGGCCCAAACCGGTGTCCGTTTGGTGAATCTGGATTCATTGCGGGCCTACATCAATTCCAACACTGAACCAACGTGGCAACCGAACTGAACACCGTGAATCCTCAGCGATGCAAAGTTGCAGGCCAGCTAAAAACTGGCCGGTTTTATGAGATGGCTGGTTGGCTGTCACAGTCGGAGGCGCGTTCCTTGGCGTCTAAACTCGCCAAGGATGCGCGGATTGAGACAGTTGACATCATCACGCAGGAAAAGACCAGAGGGCGCTGGAAGCGCAATGGGCGCATTGCGTACAAACCTCAAAACTCCATAGCATCAACACCATGAGTGCCTCAATAGATGAAAAAGAGAAGGCGCCAGCCCGCCTTACGGTGGAGCAGGTGGCACGGAGACTAAACTGCTCGGTTGAAAGCGTGTATATCCTAACCAAGCGTCGCCTGCTCAAGCCGCTGGGCCACCCCTCTGCAAATTGCACGAGGTATTACGCACGGTGCTACATTGAACGCCTGGAAGTGGATGAGGCGTGGCTGGCTCGGATGTCAGATGTCTTGGTCGAGTTCAAATGGAACAAAAACCATGGCAAGGCAGACGAGTCCTAAAACTCCAGGTCGGTAATTTGCTCCAGTTTCCGCAACGCATTCTGTTGACGGTCTGGCGGTATGTCTGCTGTATCCTGCCAATAAAGTCGCTTGAAGATAATAAAGTCACTTAAAGAGAAAAAGTCGCAAAAACGGATGGGTGGTAATATTCAAAGCCGCTGGCCTTGGCAGGATTTGCCAATTCGCTGTAGCATCTCCGGGGAGTTTCCTGCGTAATCAGCATCCTCCAGCTTGGAGATGACCACCCGTGTGGTGCCAATTCTTTTGGCCAAGGCTGTCTGGGAAAGCCCGGCTTTTGTTCTTAGCTGGAAAATTGCTTTTGCGATCCGTAGTTTCTCCGCCTCATCTACGATCAATGCGTGTATTGCTGGGTCCTCTCCTGTAATGGAATCTAAAATTGCCAGGCCGTCAGATGTCCTGTGTTTTGGGTTTGCCATAGGCATTAACCGGCTTGAAGGTGCAGCCGAGATTCAAGCCATCTCTGGTTCGGCTTCGAATTTTGGGGCTGGGGTGATGGCGATCCGCAAGCCGAGCGACTTCAAAATACCCTGCAATGTCGCCAGACGCGGATTTCCTCGGTTTGATAATGCCTTGTAAAGGCTTTCCCTTTGAATATGGGCTTGTCGGGCAATGGCACTTACGCCACCGCTGGCTTCCACCACATCTCGGATCGCAAGCAAGAAAACAGCCTGATCGCTTGATGCCAGGGCCTGCGCGATATATTCGGACGCAAACTCAGGATCTTTGAGTTCCTTCAACAGATCGGCTTTGTAACTTTTTGTTTTCATTTGGTCTTAAACTGCTTCCACAGTTTGATGGCGGTGCTGATATCCCGTTGCTGGGTGCTTTTATCGCCTCCGCCAAGCAAAAGCACCAGTCTCCCACCGTGCTCGGCATAATATACCCGCAAACCGGGGCCAAGATCGATTTTCAATTCCTTGACTCCCTCGCCGACAGGTCGACAACTCCCAAAATTCCCCAATCGGATTTGGGCCAGCCTGATGTTCACAGCCGCCCGCATTTTCTTATCGATGAGCGAATTGTACCAGTCATCAAACGGAACACGGCCGTTTTCAAGCTCGATCTTCTGTATTTCACGCCCTATCAACATTGTAATCTATAGTTCACGTTGGTCAACTGGAAATTTGTTGGCTCGCAACTGGTGCTGTTGGATTCGAGGATGTCTTTTGGTGGCGATCTTGTGATAGTTTTGCCGGGATATGCTACATGAACTCGGCAATCTGCAACGGAGGTCAGTCGAACGGCACACGGCATTATTCGTCGGTTATGGCTCCTGCTGACTGAACAAAATCAGTGATAATCTTATCCAGAGCCCGTTCCGTGTGTAAAACGAGAACAAGCTTATTTCTTTGATTTTGCGTTAGATATTCTGACACATATTTGTATTATGAACGCACAGACAATGATAACGATGCTAATGAGCGTAGCATATTTGGCTATTATTCCGATCCATAGCAATGTCGTATATGCAACATACCAAGGCAGGGAAAGGAATAAACCCTCGGCTGGATAGACAGCCGAACGGTATAAGAAATATCTGATTACAACCATTGTAATCCAAATCAAACAAGATAGAACGACAACTTTTGCTAACTGTTTCATAATTTTATTGTGTATTGAAGGGACCACCACATTTTAATAAGAGCCAGAATGTTCCAGCCTCATGATGAACTCGGCAATCCAGAGTTCGGTTCATAAGTGAGCATGCCCCAAGGAGTCATACTACTGAGCATTGGCTTAGGGAGCTTTGTCTTTGGCCCTCTTGGAAATTAGAAAAAGTGAGATGCACCAAAGGCACAAGGGACTACTAAAGACAATTGCCAAAACATAATCGTGGGTGTTTAGATTGCTATTGTCTTGGAAAATAAATCGCGCCCATCCGAGAAAGGCAAAAAGACAACAGACTACCATAGTAGCTAGTTTACCGCCCCGCCATGATAAGGGTCCCATCCAGCAAAACATTACTCCAATGCACGTGATAAGAACTACGTACAGAGAGGGTATGTCCGTCAGTAATCGTGGAATAACAAGGCCGAGCAATATTAGGCTAATAAATACAAATCCGGCTAGGATGCCTATGGTTGCGATTGTTTTTTGGATTAATTTCATGGTTTTAGTGTTGAGGATTGTAAAATGATCGCAATACCTGTGGTGTGAAAATGTCGCTGTAGCGCATACCTTTCCTTGCAAATGTAAGAGCGGTAACCTCTCCGGGGTCTTGATACGGCCAATTGTAGTGTGGAATAGTCTTTTGACGTCCTAAAAGCTTCATGATCCCGCTCTTAGCATAACGGGCCGCCGTCCACAGACTTTTACCCACTTCATAGGTGCACGTCGTTTCTGCTACAGTGTCAATGGCTTTTATGTCCGTAAACCAATCAAGATCCAATTCACCGGCTGATAACATGATGTTGTGGTCAATTGAGCTATAATCGTTGTTGAATGATTCTAGGATATGTTGCTGCCAAGCAAAAGTATTACCGATAATGTTAGCGGTGATATGCGTTCCATTCTCCTTTTCTAACCCAATGGCTGTGATAATTGCTAGATATTGGGTGTCATTAAACCCCCTTTGATCACGCGGGCCTAGCTTGCCCTTATAGTTTAGCGGGTAAATCTTTAACCCTAACATATCGAACCCATTTATCGGATTTCCATCACAATAGTCATACAAATTCCATCCGCCATTTTCTCTTATTGGGTCTTTCGAAAGCCATCTTCCAGTGGTGGGTTCATAAACTCGATGCACCGCCAACTTGAAACCGCTGGCATGCTCAAACAATCCAGCGAATCCGTAATCAACCCAAAGCGTGCCAACTATCTGAGTTCTGCGGCCATAGGGGTCATAGGTGAACTCGGCCACTATTGTGCCATTGGTGGTGGTTACGGCGATAACCGAGCCAAGCTGGTCTTTGACGTAGTAGTAGTTCGTGCCCTGTTGCCAGAAGCCATATGGGAAATATCGTTTGACTACTGTGTTGCCGGTGGTATCCCGTTCTTCCAGCAGGGTGTCGCCAGCCCATACGAATCGGCGATCTGCGGTTTGGGTTATGCCTGTGTGCTCGGTTAAGCGTATCCAGTGATCCATGGCGTCATATGCAATTACGGTGTTGCTTAATCCCCAAGAAATGCTGGAACAGCGCTCCGCATAATCCCAACCAATAGTGTTCGTCTGGCTCGTGCTGCTCTCCGTCAAGACGTTTCCGGCCTTATCGTATGTGTATGTTGTATTGACACCCTCGGCTGAGACCCCTAAATTGTACCAATTTGTGGTGGCCAATCCATTGACGTTGACTGCTGAGACGGGGAATTGGTTGGTTCCAACTCCGACCGCCATCTGCCCGCCAAACTGCATTGGTGAATACATCTGGGCTGGCTGTCCAGCGATGCTGACCATGCCGGTTTGGTTCAAATACCCAGCGACATAGACGGAGCCGCCCCCCGTCCGCTTGGCGATCTGATTGGCATTGTTGGGAGTCTCGGAAGCAGTGCTATTATCGATCTGCTCTGACAACCGGTTACCGGCTTTGTCGTAGGTGAAAGAATACTTGTGGACTCCGCTGGAGGAATACGACATTGCTGTTGTTAGCTCTTGTTCCAAATTATAAGAATAATACCACACGGTCGTGTTTGTCCCAAGTGTGTTGGTTTGGATGAGGATTAAGTTATTGATGTCATACACGTAATCATTTCGCGCCAAAACCCCCAAGCTGTTAGTGGTCAAAATCATTTGCAGGCGGCTTCCGTCAGATACCGGAGTATAGCCATAGGTTGTGACTGTTCCGTTTGGCTCAGAAACCGTTGCTGGTAGCGTGGTGGAGCCTACATACTGAACAGTCGCCGTGCCTAAGATGTTACTGCTCCAAAAAATACGCCCCAAAACATCGAATTGAAAGAGGTTCGTTGAGGGGCCTATTTGCTCGCTGATGGGGCGGCCAAGTGCGTCATATTTGAAGAGAATGGTTGCATTTGGCGATGAGTTGGTCAGTGCTTGGATTTGACTGGCCCCGGGCTGGCCTGCTGGGACGTATCCAAAAGTGTTCGTGGATGCATTATTCGTAATGGCCGTGAGCCTGTTGTAGATGGAATCGTACCCGTAATAGATGTTGATTCCGCCAATGTTCAACTGGCTGAGAGTGTCATCCAAGTTATAGCTGAAGACGCTGTTGATTCCATTGGCATCGGTCGTTCGTGCGATACGCTTTGAGTTAGGATAATAGGTGGCGGTTTCCGTTGAGAGGTCAGGATAATACTTTTGGACCACCCGGCTTTCAAGGTCCATGCCCCAGTACGTCATCTGACCCTTTGGGTCCGTAATGCTTTCAAGTGCTCCGCAACCACACCATTCGTAATGGGACAAATGGCCAGCCGTATCTTCGTGAGTGACCAGCTTTCGATTGACATCGTAGGTGTTGAAATCAAACCGATTATCGCGTCCCTGCTCTGCGATGACATCAAGGGCGTTGTAAATTGTGTCTATCATCGTGCCATCGGGGAATATGCTGTTGGTGATGCGATTCAAGCTATCAAAGCTATTCGTGATAGCATACCCTTGACTGTCGATTATCGAGCTGACTCTGCCGCAATTGTCGTAATTCAAGGTGGCCGTATCGGTATTTGTAGGGCCAACGATGCTCACGAGGTAGTTACTGATGTACGTGAAGGTAGTCACTTGGCCCAACCCGTTGGTGCTCTGTAGCAGTTGGCCTTGTGCGTTATAGCCGAATGAGTTTGTTACCCCGAAAACAATACTTTTGGTTGGCAAGTGTTGATTGTTGTAGGAAAAGCTGCCGACAAGATCGTTTTTTGATAAGCCTGAAGTAAATCTACTCCGTTGGTGGAATAAACGTAGCGGGACAAGCGTCCAACGGGATCCACGTAATTTGTCAAATTACCCCATTTGTCATAACTGAAGCTGGAGCTGATGGACCCATCTGAGGAGTTCATTCGGCCGACGAGCGCTTGGCTTTGATTGGTGATGCCGGTGCCAAATCCATCCATCTGTCCGGGATAGTTGTACACGTCCATCGACTCCAACTGGTTTTTTACCCAGATTGGAACTCCAATGCAGGAGCCGCTTACTATCGCCCAATGTGTGAGGATGGCTTGATCGGGGTCTCCGGCTCCTTGAGCCCATGCTTTCTTGTTCCAGTAGGCAGTGTTGTTGATCCCTACATTGGTATCCACCAGAAAACCTGTCGGGGCCGAGACGTTGACGTTTATGTTCGTAGCACTAGTAAATGCCGCTAAGGCCTCTGTTTGGCCGTAGGGGTCCGTAGCTGAGATGAACCCAGGAAACTGAGTGAATGTATTGGTTCCATATGGAGTGACCAGTTGCGTCATGTTGCCTTGGGCGTCGTAGGCGAATTGAGACGTGATTCCCGCCGGGTCAGTGACGGAGCTGAGAATAGCAATGCCACGATTTGTGATGTAGCCAAAAGTGACGGCGTGGCCAAATGGATCTAACAGCCCAGTGATTTTGGTGGGGTCTGGTGACTGGTAGGAAACTGAAGTGCCTTGACCGATTGCGTCAGTGATGTTGGTCAATAATACGATGCCATTGGTGGTAATATAGCTGAAGGTGACCGAATTTCCTTGGGGGTCGCTGGCTTTGGTGATAAATAGCCGTCGGCTGATGCTGCCGCCGTCCGAGTAGCCGTAGACTTCTGTTGCTCCAGAGGGATGCGCGAGCGTGTACTGGTTGGTCTGGTAAATCAACTGGCTGTGATCGGAGGCGTCCAGGGCATAAGCTTTGGTGATCGTATTGTATCCCTTATAGAGGTTGCCACCACCACCTGGCAGGTAGCAGACGATATTGGTTCCAATGGCACCAGGGTAATCCTGCACGAATGACTGCAATGTTGTGCACCACCGACTGCCAAAGCCGAAAGCGTTAGAAACAGACTGGTCAGTGGGGTTATAGGCGATTGTGGCGCCGATGACTGGACCTACTGGCGGAACATAAACTAGTGGCGTGTCCTCAACGTGAAGCCCAGCGGTCAATGACAGGAAGGAATAGCCAGCCATGCCACACGTGGGCTTTGAACCACCCTGTTGTGCAGAGGATAGTTTTTGCTCCAAGGGACTGGCTGTGGTTGTCAATACTTCAAACTGAACATCAGATGAGAAACCCAGGCTATCTGCAAATTTTATGGTGTTTGTTCCCGTCTTGAGGATGGAACTTGGAATTGTATAGGTGTTAACCACATCCCACGGAGCATCACCGTATGAGTTTACAGGTTGAGCAATTCCTACGCCATTAATCCAACACTGTGCACCCCACAGGAAATCAGGCGACCAATCGCTACCGTTTATCCCCCAACCAAACCAACGAACAGTAATGGTTGGATGAACTGCACCTAGTGTAAAGTTTAATGTTTGAGAACCCAGAGAACCTACTGTAGCACTATGTGAACTGAGAAAATCACTAGGTGAAACGATCGTTCCTCCCCAGTGCGGGTCGGTGGCACCAACCGGCAACACGTTGCCGTTGTTGTCAACGCCAGTATTCCAAAGCGGTTGCGCCATGGCAGCATGACAAGTGGCAATCAGCAAACCAACAATTAACAGGTGTTTACGCATAAAAATTATGGTTGGGTCAAGATGATGATGGGAGCATTGGTGTCCACATTGTTTGTAGAAACGGGACCTGATAGGAATGGGTCATATGGCCACGCGTCTTGGCCATCTGGAATGCCGTCACCATCGGAGTCAATATCAGCAATGAAGTTGATGCCAAGAATGCCCGCATACCGAGAGTTGCCGGCTGAATCAAAAGATAGGGTCTCGATGTTCCAGCGCATGGGCATGGAATTGGTCAGTGTAATCCCCCATGGTGCGTTTGTTTCAGTGGCGAGCAATTGACCATTGCCGTAAATCTGAACTTTCGCGGGTGCGAATGTGTATCCCCAACCTGGAATACCTGTTTGATATGGTGCCAAGCTGATGCTGACTGGTGTGTTTAGCAAGACTGTGGACTCGTTGGTTGGAGATTGAACGACCATGAGCGGCGTGGTTAACGCGGCGGTCGAACTCCCGGCATAATTGTGGGCGTTCAACGTATATGTGATCCCGGCTAGAGATTGAATCGAATCGGTAAATTGGGAATTGAATGGCAATAATGTGGCTAATATTGAACTGCTTCCACTGCCGATCTGCCGGGATAGTGAGTAGTAGTTGACAGTGGGATCGGAGTTCCAGCAAAGCGAAATTGTTCTGGGGTCGTTGCCAGTGCAAGTCACGGTCAATGCCTGCGGAGGAGACAGATTAAAGCCATATTTTGTGGTTAAATAGCGTCCAACTTCCTGTCTGGAGGGTTCGTCCAGTGCTTGATTGTAAAATAATGCCTCTGCAATTAGGACGTCGCCGTATTGCCATGAGCCTGAAACCAATGCGCGGCCAAGACTGTTGTTATTTCCGAAGTTTATTGGTTGGCCGGGGCTGTCAATTATTACGTTGCCATTCAAACGCATATTCCAATCGGATGAGGAGGCGCTGACCGCATAGATGACGTAGTTGGTGAAAAGCGTTCCGCTCAGTGGTTGTTCCTCGAACACAGACCCAACACCGAAGTTGTCATAAATGATATTAGGTTGGAAAAGGACGAATGACTGGTTGGTGGAGAAATACCAAAGTGGTCCGGCATTGAATGCTAGTGGTTTAACGACGATGAACGCCTCGCCTTGATTTGTTAGGAAGGTCCTTAAACTGAGGAACTGATTGCTGCCATTAAACGAAACGATCGGATAGCCGTTGAGCTGGTTTGTTAGCCATATAGGAGCATAACTGGACGAAGAGACGCTGGCGTTGTTTGAATAGCCACTGCTGTCTGTCCAGTTTAAAAGCGGCTTGTTGTTGGTGGCAGTCTGGTTATCTGCCTTGAGCCAGCAGACCAGATGGGAGATTTGAGGCAACGTAACCTTGACGCTAACAACTGCTGAGGTGATGGTTTGGCTGTTCCACAGGCTCGCAATGGCTTGGAAATTGTATGTTCCAACGGCGACATCCGTCAACGCATATGAGGCGGTTCCTGTGCCAATGCCGGAGCTGTTTTGCGTAACGTTCTGGGTGCCCTGGCTCTGGCCATTGAGGAATAGGTTCATGCTCGCTGGGAAAACCCCATTGGTGAGCGCAATGGCGATGGTGAGGTTAACTGGCTGGGAAACGCTGGCGTTGTTGGTCGGTGATGTGATGGCGATAGTTGCGGCTTGGCTGGGTGTGGTATTTAGCACCAACATCTCGTAGGCATCTGAGTAACCATTGCCGGTGGTGCTGTTGGTAATGGCTCCGATGTAGAGCCCTTCCGCCCCTGGCTCGTTGGTGAATGTCAAGGTTTGCCCAGGTTTTCCGCGCCCCATCCAGGACCACTGCGAGTTGGTGATGGCGGGTCCAATTAGGGCAGGTGTACGGAAAACATCGTAGGACAGGTTCGTCTGCCCGCTGGCGATGGCGACCAAGGATACATTGGAAATGGTGATTCCATTGGTGAAATAGAAGCCGGCGTCCACCAAACGGAAAGGACCGGTTAGCAGGTTGCTTTGGTCTAGCAGGGGACTGTTCTGCATCTGATACATGGGCTGTGCCAGTCCCTCCGAAAGCATCAAGGACGCTGAAGTGGCCCGTTCTGCCTGCCTTTGCTGAATGGCGGCCTCTTCGCCTGCAGAGATTGGTCCTAACGCGGCCTGGGGCGCGGCGAAGGCGTAAACTTGAGCCATGTAGGCCGCAGACTGGTAGTGGTTAATGACGCCAGATTGTCCAAAAGTGGCGAATTCATCGTATGAGCCGCGAGCTTGAGCGCCTTGTGTTAAACTGCCCAACGTGATGCCAGTGAATGGAGTCGAGGGCGCAAATCCAGGGCCTGTGCCTGCCAGTTGGCCATCAAGGTACAACTGCGTGTTGGTGCTGTTATACGAAACGCAGATGAAGTGCCAACTGCTGTTCGTCCAGGCTATGTTGGCGCCTGTCAATACCTGGTTCTGATAGCTGACACCAATCCCACTGCCGGTGGGCGTCACCTGCAGGTTGAACTCTGGCTGGGTGCCGGATTCGACTTCCCAGATGGTGCCTGGCTGATTGCCCGTTCGACTACCGCTAGCCCAGTTGGGAGAGAACCAGACACGAATTACTCCGGCGTGGCTGACATAGGGATTTGGCGACTGCGGGGCATGCCAGATGATGGCGTTGTTGTTTGGGATGTTGACGGCATATCCGCTCCAGCTGTCCACCCAGGTAACGCCACTGGAAGCTCCAGCATCGCCGTCGAGGCAGTTGGTGTCATCAAAGCGCTCGTAGAACAAAGCACATTCCGGATAGGGTGGTAAAGCTTGTCGAGGAGCGGCAGTAAGGTTTAAGCAGGTGAGTAATGCAATGCCCAGAAAGGCGTAGAGTTGTAATCGCTTCATAAAGTGGATGCCATTTTCCTACAAGGACAAGTATAGGAGCGTTTGATGCATTTGCATTGTGTTTCACAACAAATCATCAGTCTGCCTACTTATAATCCAATAGTGTTTATAAGTAGGACGCCAACTTATTGCTAATTTAGCTGGGTTTGTAGAAGTGTTTTTGGCAGAGCCGCGGACTTACTAAGGTCTTGCATTGTGGCAATAGTCGCGGCGCAGGCTTCACTATTGAGCGAGTTGTACTGACGAATGAACTCTTGGGTTTTAGCACGGATTTCGGCTACATACTTGCGCCTGCCTTTGATGGCGGGAATGCGATCGCTCTCCTCAAAAACGTTTCTCCACGCCTCGATGGTTTCCTGGTGACGAGCAGGCATGTTTGCTTTCAAGTAGGCGAACAATTCCTCTTTTAACTCGCCTATGGCAACGGATTCAAAGGGATTCTCGGCTGAAAGCGATGGGATATCACATTCGGATGGTTCTGGCATCTCGTCAAACCGTATCTTGCGGGCGTGTTCCTTGAGGGCAAAAATCTTCGATTTAACAACACCACGCAGGTATTTTGTGAACGCATCATTGTCGGCCACGTTGTGTGGTAGTGGATTGCGCTCACCTGTGATCACGGCTATCAACGCCTCTTGAACGACATCCTCTGCTTGGGCTGTCGATAAACATTTGATTGGTTTCAAACGGTTGTATGCGTATTTGCTTAATTTGATCCAAGTGTCGCCGGTGATTTTGTGCACCTGTGTATGGATCGCGATCTTGGCGCGGATGTATTCGATGCCGGCAGCAGTCAAAGCCTGCGTTGCATCAGGAAAGCGCTTCATGGCGTTTTCCTGGGCAAGCCAATTCCATTCTGGAGAAGTCACATCGAGCCATCTGGCTTGAAATCCGTTTTCATCATTTGAGCAGGCCAATTCGGCCACACGAATAGGCGGGCAGTATAAATTCGGGCGCCAGCAGATAGGAAAGATGGTGTATTTTTCGAGCATCACGATGGGCTCTCGGTTCACCAGCTCAAACCCTGCGGATTCCAGCTCCGGGGCCAGCATTCCGCGCACAGGGTCTTCAACTTTGGTTTCAAATGGGCAGACGTGTGGGTGCTGTTTTACAACCTCGAACAATGGAAGATGGGTGGTGTGGCTTTCCTGCATCCCAAGGAACAACACGTACTGCGGAAGATAGGCAACGTTGTCGATTTCCTGCTTGGCAAACTTCAGAGCGTCGGCATCTAGGCCAAGTTCATCTGCACGCCACAAAACCTGAACATTCGTGCTGCCTGGCGGTTGATATGTAAAAAGCTCGACGGACTTGGGCACGCCTTCTTGCTCCCACTGAAACACACGCCCGGTGTGCGTCAAGTGTGGTGTAATTTGACGTGGTTCAGCGACCTTTTTCCAAGTGGCGCCATTCCCTCTGACGTATGTCCAACCGGTGGAATCCCCGCCTACATTTGTTGCGTTCATCATACAACATTTAAGTTCGGCGCCGAACTGGCTGATAAACCGAAAGCTAAGAAAACCTTGTAAAGACAGGGGGAATTGCGAGGAAACGGAATCAACGGCCCACTAGCATCTATAAGGGAAAGGTGAATCTGCCAGGAACTGGCGGATTCAATATAGCATTAGTGCGCAATGAGCGCCGGCGGCGGCGATTTCCAGCGCGCGCTTCACGGATTCCTGGCCCTTGACGTCGGCAAAATCCAGTTCATCAGGATCGTGCTGCTCGAAAATTTTCGTCAAGTCCACCGTCGTGGGCGTGAGATTG
>JARLJJ010000645.1 GCA_031291275.1 Formivibrio sp. | reverse complement strand
CGTCTGGAATACATCAACTGCGGCCATATTCATCCGCTGCTGGTTCATCAATCCGGAGCGGAGTGGCTGGATGAAAGCAACATGATCGTCGGGCTGATCGCGGAAGCAAGCTATTCCTCTGTGCAAGCCAGGCTGCAGCCGGACGATCGCATTCTGCTGGCGACGGATGGATTGGTGGAGGCCGAAAACAGCGCTGGAGATGCGATTGGAGAATCAGGATTTGCCGAGATTGCCCGCACCCTTGACTTGAACGCAATACTCGATCATGTGGTCAGGTTCTCAGCGCCCAACGAGGCTCAGGACGACTGCACATTGGTTCAAGCCAGTTACACCGGCGCCGCACAACCCGCATTTTGATCAATTGGATCAAAAGATCAGCAATGAGGTTTGGCTTTTGGACAAGCGAACGCTGCTTCGGCTGATGGCTCGGTTGTCGGACGGCCATGCATGCCTGGGTCAGGGGCGACGCATATCAAATTCCCAGTAATTTGAGCAGGTAGGGGTGATCCCATGGGGCTTTGAGTCGTTTCCCCTTGATTCCTCGCTTTAATGATTGTTCCTGTTTGGGCAAGTTGAGGGCGATGCGGTTGAGCAGCGAGAAGTTTTGCGACGAGTGTCCGGCGCGTTTTAGGTCGAGCTCCTCACCGAATCCCACGTCGAGAACCCAGTGCAGTTTGTTTTCAATGCCCCAGTGCTGGCGGATTGCCGCATTGAGCCGCGCCGTATCCGGCTTGAGGCTGGTAATGTAGTAGCGAATTTCGTGCTCGATTTTGCCCGTTACCTTGTGATAGCGTTCGCTCTGAATACGCACCAACGCCTGTAACGAAGCCCATTGGGATGATTCTTTGATCATGCTCAAGTCAGCTATCACCGAGCAGCGTCGTTGCTCGACCCGTCCGTGGCCGCAATCGACTTTCTTGGCTGCGGCGTCAGCGTTCAACAGCAGAAACGAGTCCCGCACCTGTTCGGCCAGCAGACCCTGATTCTCCTTAACCGCCAGCACGTAGTCGGCCTTTTTCTCGACGATGAGCTGGGCGATCTCGCGCTGGCAGCCCATCGCGTCGATGGTCACCACGGCGCCAGCCAACTCCAACGCGTTCAGTAATTTTGGTATGGCCGTGATCTCGTTGGACTTTTCATCGACCTTGCGCTGGCCCAGCACCAGGCCGTTGCCCTCCGCCCAGGCAGAAACCATATGCACCAGCTTCTTCTTGCCGGTTTCGCGCGTGCCGCACAGGGTCTTGCCGTCGATGGCTACCACCTCGCCTGCCGCCAGATTGGAAATCGACGAAACCCAGTCTACGAAGCCCTTTTCCATCTCTTCCGGATCAAGTGCAGTAAACACCCAGTTGAAGGTGTCGTGCGACGGAATGCCAAAAGGCAGAGTCAAAAACGTCTTGAGCCACTCCCGCTTGGACTTGCCATAGTCAGCCATCTCGTTCCAACTCTCGGCTCCACTTAACACCGCAGCAATCGAGATCAGAAGAATCTCTTCCAGCAAATGTTTCCGGTCTAGTTCTATCCGCGGATCACGCAACTCAGAAAAATACTTCAGGGGATTGTCGATCTCCCCTTCTCACCTATTTCGTACCCTGTGCATACAGCAAGACATGGACATTTATATGCGTCGGCCCTGACCGCATCCGGATCGCGCTATAGATTCGGCAAATAAATACTGCTACTTTGGCGAGTCTTTTACGTCCAATCCAATATGGAACGAGAGGATGCCCGCAAGTTATCTCCAGCCGCGCAACAAGAGCGTCGCAACCAGGTAGTTCGTGCTTTCAAGCGCGGAGTGAACCGGCGCCAGATTGCCCGCGATCTGGGGTTGAGTTATAGCGCCGTACGTTCGATCGTCAATCGATACAAGGACGATGGCTTGAAAGGGATCTGCTCCGG
>JARLJJ010000091.1 GCA_031291275.1 Formivibrio sp. | reverse complement strand
CTGATGTTACGCAGTTCTGATCTCCAGGGGGGAAGCTGACGAGGTCATGGGCATGCCATGAAGAACTGTTGCTGCTTCAGGTTCAGCGGTACGATCATCCTCCCTGGCGCTGCTACGCTTTTCCCATGCAGAGGGCCGATCTGGACTTGTACACCGACTATTTGTTGAGCACCTTTGGTGCCGCCACGGCTACGGGATTGTCCGCCATGGTGGAAGGAGAGGTGAGCCATGACCGGGTTACGCGGTTTTTGTCCGGCCAGGATTTTACCTCCAAGGACTTGTGGCAGCATGTCAAATCGACGGTCCGGTCGGTCGAGAACAGCGAGGGTGTGCTGATTTTCGACGACACGATTCAGGAAAAGGCATGGACGGATGAAAACGAGTTGATGTGCTGGCACTATGACCATGTCAGTGGCCGCAATGTGCGGGGAATCAACCTTCTCAATGCGCTCTACCACTGCAATGGAGCCTCGATTCCAGTGGCGTTTGAACTGGTGAAAAAGCCCATTCAATACTGCGACCTCGCCACCCGCCAGCTCAAGCGCCGCAGTGTAGTGACGAAAAACGAGTTGATGCGCGAGATGATTGGCACCTGTATTCGCAACGAGTTGAAATTCCGCTTCGTGCTCATGGACAGTTGGTTCTCGGCCACCGAGAACTTCGAGTTCATCACCGGCAAAGGCAGGCATTTTATCGCCGCGCTGAAGGACAATCGCCTGATCGCCGTGACCGAACAGGACAGGATAAACCAGCGTTTTGTGCGCGTAGAGGATCTGAATTTGCCAGAGCAAACCGTTGTGCGCGGCTGGCTCAAGGGCTATGCGAAAGAAGTCCTTGTGGTGCGCCAAGTCTTTACAAACAAAGACGGAAGCACGGGAAAATTGCATCTGGCTTCGAGCGACTTGACGTGCGGCTATGACGCCATCACCACGACCTACAAAAAACGGTGGCAAGTGGAGGTGTTTCACAAATCCTTGAAGTCCAACGCCAACCTGGCAAAGTCGCCCACCCGGACACTGAGAACCCAAAGCAACCATGTCTTTCTCTCGATTTGCGCCGCCTTCAAGCTCGAATGTCTCAGCCTCAAGAACAAGCTCAGCCCTTTCGCCCTCTGCCGCAAGCTGCTCATCAACGCTTCCCGATCAGCCTACGACCAACTCCTTCAACTGCGGGCTACCGCGTAACATCAGTTACCATGACTGCAATTTCCGGCAAGGCAACCCGGTCCTTGCCGATGACGGCCGAGCCAGGCAAGCCGCGCAGATATGAGCCGATCCCGCCGACACCGCAGTTTTTGCCATCTTTCCATCCTGCCTGTCCGCTGAGCGAATGGGCCGCGGCGAAGCGGGCGTAAATCATTGTTCCAGTATCGCTGCCCGTATCCACAACAACACGCGCATCCCCATAATCCTTGCCGTCAACGCCGAGCACGGTCGTGAAGACTGGAAGAACTGCAGCCTTGTCGACGCCCAACTCATGAATATGGCTGTTCACGCGCGGAATGAACGAGTCTTTCTCAAAGATCATGAACCTGCCATGGGGATAATCAATGACTGTGGGATGTGCTCGAAGAACATCGTATCCCAGAACCCCGGCAATCTTCACCCCGGTAAGGCCGCAATAAGATGCGCTCGTCGCCAGCATATCGCCTTTGACAATCACTTCTCGTCCAAATTTAAGCTTGACGGGCTTGGTCGTCATCCACATCGGCTGTCCTGCGCTGTCTCCAAGCCCCTTGGCGTGTCCGACGGGCTTCGGTGAAAGCCGAATCTTCAGCCTCGTCGCCTCATCCGAGTTCAGCATGGATGCTTGTGCGCCCGAGTCAAGTATGAATAGCTCGTCTTTATGCCCGTTGACGCTCAGACTTACAAAAGGAATATTGTGAATCAGAGTAACGGGGATGGTGATAACAGGAGCGCGCCGCCAGAGCCCGTTGTCCCAATCGGGTTTGGCTTGTTCGCCGCTGCGAGAGGCAACCCCCTCGGCCCCTGCAGGCATAAGAAGGAAGAGGCCGAGAGCCGAAAGAACATGGAGTTTGAAATTGATTTTCGCCATTACAGCTAGTTGGTTCCAGGGCCAGGTTGGCTCGGCTAATTATTGCATCCTGCTGGAAGGCATATGGCAGGAGCCGTTCGAGCGAGGGTCGTGTCACCGGGACTGACTCAATTTCAAGCAGGAAACCGGCCTTGAGCAGGAGCGATTCCAAAGAATACCAGTGAAGTTCCTCGTGTGCCGGTAGAAGAGAATTCCGTGCCATCCGCCCGTTTCGTCGTCCGGCCTCCCGGTTAAATTCACACAACGTTTGCATTCCTTT
>JARLJJ010000090.1 GCA_031291275.1 Formivibrio sp. | reverse complement strand
TCTTAGCGACAGCACTACACTTACCGGGTATGGAACGGCAGGCTTGAGTTCCGGGAGTCCTAGTGTGGGCACTGGATTGATCGTGTCTTATACATTTAATTGAAACGCTCCGCGCCTCTCGTGCGCCAAATGTCTCATCTCTGTCCCGATAAAGCACCACACCGGCTGGTGAGCTAGCGAATCTGATTGCAGAAAGTGATGGCGAGGCAAATTAGGCTCACTCTACAATTTGGCCGAACAAAGCAACATCTTCTGGATGCCATATTGTGTCGCCAGGTAATTCTGGCTTCTGCGTAATGTGCACGCTCGAAGCTACATCCGTGAAAACTCCGGCCAATAAACCAGTTCAACCAACTTAAAACTCCACAGCGCACCTGCACATGCGTCAAGGTTGTCAAAATGTATACTGGAATCTGTCCAATGCTCGATTAAGATTCGCGAGCCGCCGCAAATCCCTGGCGTGCATCACCCGATGTCCGCCTTGAGTCAAAAGCGGGCGTTGAACATGCAATGAATGTGTTCGTGGTCAGGTTGGCAAAGCTATCAAGGGGAACACTTCGGCCAGCATGAACGCAAAGGAAGGCTCCTCTGAACTAGTGAATTGAATACCGGCCAACTTTCGAAAAATATTCGAGAAAATCGGTTTGAAGCCGCGACGTGCGATACTTATCAAAGAGAAACGCGTTCTGTCACCATGGCATCTCTCGAACCCTAGATTGGTGGTCTTATGAAGTTTAACCCTTCCCTCCTGGCTGCCCTTTGCGCCAGCCTCTTGGTCAGCGCCTGCGCTACCAAGGATTCCGAAGCGGTCGCGCAAAACGATCCTTGGGAGCCGACCAATCGCGCCGTATTCGATTTCGACATCAAGCTGGATCATGCCGTGGCCAAGCCGGTAGCAAAATTCTATCGAAGCGCGATGCCGGAGCCTGCCCGCGACGGAATTCACAACGCCCTGACCAACCTCAATTCGCCCGTGGTTTTCACAAACGATGTGCTGCAAGGCGAAGGCGACATGGCGACCGACACGTTCGGACGCTTCATGATCAATTCAACAGTCGGCGTGGCCGGCCTTGTCGACGTCGCCGTAAAGATGGGTATACCGGGCCATAGCAATGATTTCGGTATCACCCTGGGTAAAGCTGGCGCAGCGGAAGGTTCGTATCTGGTGCTGCCCTTTGTCGGCCCCAAACCGCCTCGCGATCTGGTCGGCACCGGCGTCGATATCGCTTTCGATCCGCTCACCTATATGAGCTGGAACAACTCCACGCTTTACATGATCATCCGTGGTGGACTCGGCGTGCTGGATAGTCGTGCCGCCAATATCGACGCCGTGGATCAGATCGAGCGATCATCGATCGATTTCTATGCCACGACGCGCAGCCTCTATCGCCAGAACCGTGCCGCTCAGATCAACAACGGCAAGGCACCCGACACGGACCTGCCGAACTTTTGAAATTCAAAGTGTCAGTGTTCAAGAAAGCGCATACGACGATGCTCGGGCTAGTTGCGTTTCGCCTCAAGAGTTGAAAGTGATATTCGAGCCGAAACCGTGCCGAAGATGACATACCTGATGAGGCTCGAGTGCGCGTCGTTCAGCAGCTAGCCGTTTCATTCGTTTGTCTGCTCGCATTGTCTGGATGCGGTGGCGGATGTTTTACCTGCGAGATAATGGGGGATGCCGATGAGACGGCCGATATCTCAACTATTTCGAGACCAACGTTGCCGGACGAAACGATGCAGGCCCCTCGCATTGTAGATGCATCATGCCATGATCTTGCAACACAGCGAGCAAATGATGAAGCGTCGTTGGGCTTTGACCAAGCGATATTTCAGCAGATTATTGAGCGGACCTACTCCGATTGCATGGTTGCAAAAGGACGATATGGGAGCGGTCACTAGCATTAGGACCGAGGCAGCACCCGGATTTATTTGAGATGCCGATATAAAACTTCGTTATCGTCAGTTTGAATGCGACCGCCAGCAGTTGAACGAATCCGAGCGCAGTCCATGTTAGTGCTCAAGCAAGCATCGTAGCTGACCAACCGAACATTAAATTCACCAACGTCTCAGGATCGCGTCCGCAATCGCATTTCCTATTGCTGCTGATACAAATATCCGCTGGGTAAGCCCAGTCGAACGCACGCCTGAACGGCCGGATTGGATTCTATTAATGTCCTGTCGGAAATTCGGCCCATTGATTTGACCAACCCCAATTCCAACGACGTTAGACCTGAACTATCGGCTAGTCCTAGTTTCTGTCGAATCTCTTGCGGTACGAGAGCCACAGCCGCACGAACAAGCGTTCCCTGAAGCGGACGCAATATAGCGGGCAAAATAGGTGTCGACTTTATGATATTAAGGAAGTCAAAAAGGATCGGAGACGGCTCCAATAAATCCTCCATCACCTGAAATAATGCCTGCATGTCCTGATGCGAAGCCGGCGCATTGATCGCGCCATAAAGTCCTGCAGATATCAATCCTTCGCGGCAAAATGAATCCATATCTTCATGCTGCAACGGACAAACATACTGGCTATAGGCCTGGAAGAAACCGAAGGTCGCTGTAGCGTGCACCCACCTAAGCAATTCTGGATCGCTTGCACAATATTCCTGCCCCTTCGGTGTCGCCCCTCGAACATTTTCATGAAGGCGCACGATATGCGATATCATCTCCTCTGCGGCGCTGCTAGACCCGTAGACTGTCGCCAATGCCGCCAATCCCGTGCGCCGTACACGACGCAGAGCTTGAGAGCGGAACTGAGATTGTTCCCAGACTGCCGTCCGCACTCTCGGTTCGGCAAGTTCTAGAAGAACCGCAGCCACTCCACCGACAAACAAAGTCACAGGGTTTTTAAAGATGCGCCAAGAAATCGAATCGTGGTGCAAAAGAGCAACTTCTCCTTTGGGTTCCAAGAAATTCACCCCGTGGCGGTTTTCACCCTGCAAAGGATTATAAAGGATGGCGCCGAGGGAACTCTCAAGGAGTGGTGAAAGCGATAAGAGATTTGAAGCGCACATCGGAGCAGCGGTCTCAAAAGTTCTGCGGCAATAAAATCATCGACGTCAGGATTGTATGACGGGCCGCCATTTGAGCGCCAGTTGCAAACCTCGCAATCACCCAATTGACTTACTCTGCGGACCTATGTACTTTGCAATGCAGAGTGCGGAGAACCCGATGCGAGAGCTCAATAGAGCGCTTGGGGATATCGTCGAAATCCGG
>JARLJJ010000644.1 GCA_031291275.1 Formivibrio sp. | reverse complement strand
GTGCGTGACAGCGTGGAGGTGATTATCGCGCCGCCCTACCGGCTGCAGCAGATTGATATGCACAGTGCACCAAAGCTGAAGATTATCCAGTCCACCTACGCCGGGATGGATAGTTTGCATCCGTTCGACATGATTCCAAAAACTGCCATATTGCTGAATAATCGCGGTGTGCACGGCAAACGCGCCGGTGAATATTGCGCGATGGCGATTTTAATGCTGACCAATAAAATGCCACTGTTTACCACCCAGCAACGCAACAAGCATTGGCAGCGTGCCATCGGCAGCCTGGCGAACCGTAAGCGAATTACCATTGTGGGCTTGGGCGCCATTGGTACCGGCGCTGCGGGGTGGGCGCGTAAATTGGGTATGCATATCACTGGTATCCGGCACGGCGATGCGCCGCACCCTGATTGCGATGCAACTTTTTCGATGAGCGAGCTTGATAAGGTTTTGCCTTCGACTGACATTTTGCTTCTGGCCTGCCCGCTGACACCGCTGACCACCAACCTGCTCTCGCGCGAGCGGATTGCGCTGCTGCCTGAAGGGGCCGGGGTGATCAATGTAGGCCGTGGCAAATTGCTGGACCAGGAAGCACTTTGTGATGCGCTGGAGGCAGGGCGTTTAGGGGGGGCCGTGCTGGATGTGTTCGCCGTCGAGCCAATTCCACCTTCTGACCGGATATGGACCACACAAAACATGCTGATTACACCGCATATGTCCGCCGATGACCCGCTGGCCTATAATGCCGATACGCTCGACATATTTTTTGAGAATCTGGCAGCGTATCTGGCCGGTAAAAAGCCGCCGACTTTGGTGGATATGGCGAAGGGCTACTAAAAGACGTTTTTGCCGATAAAACCCACGAAAATCGTTTTAGCGAGAATAATCAGATCAAACGTCAGCGACCAGTTCTCGATATAGTAAATATCGTGCTCGACCCGGCGTTCGATCTGCTCGAGCGTCACCGCCGGGCCACGCCAGCCATTAACCTGCGCCCAGCCGGTCATGCCCGGTTTCACCCAATGGCGGCCGGCATATTCATCAATGGCATCAGCAAAATCACGGCCCTCGACCTGTTGTCCCACCATGTGCGGCCGCGGCCCCACCAATGACATGTCGCCGCGCAGCACGTTGATCAACTGCGGCAGTTCATCGAGACTGAAACGCCGCAGCCAACCCCCTACCTTGAATACCCTGGCATCGGCGCGTTCCGCTGGCGACTGGCTGCCCGCAGCCGTGCGGTACATGGTGCGAAATTTTACGATGTTAAATTCCCGGCCTTTATACCCGATGCGCGGCTGCACGAAAAACACCGGGCCAGGGTCGCTCAGCATAATTGCCAGGACGCATAGCAGCAGAACCGGTGT
>JARLJJ010000643.1 GCA_031291275.1 Formivibrio sp. | reverse complement strand
CCACCAGCGAATCCCAGCGTCCGGTGCGCCAGCGTTCGGCGATACGATTGCGCTCCAGAACGAGGTGAGGCACACCGAGTTTGATCAGGTGCTCACTCATGGCCACTCCAGCCTGACCGGCGCCGACAATAAGCGTATCTATTTTTATTTTTTCAGTGGTCATCTCTATGCCCTTCGAAGTGGGTATCAGGTCGGTTGTGGCCTGCCGTTTCTTGGGGTCAAGACTAGGGATCGCGCTTGTATCGGTAAAATATTATTAAGCTGGCATTTGAGTATAAATAACTGATGCAGAGCGTTTAGACCCGTCTATGCAACCTCGACGTCAGTCGTGCATCGAACCTAACAGCCACTGCCGAAAAACCTCGGCACAGGCAGAGCGCTTGCGATGCTTCATCGATACCAGGAACTCGCCGTTGCCTGTCACGCACTCAAAGGACGTCACCCGTTGTAATTCGCCCTTGGCCAGCGCCTCGTCAGCCATGAACGTCCACGCAAGGCCGATGCCCATGCCTTGCTGAACGGCCCGAAACGCCAACGTCAGTTGGTTAAAGACCGGGGCTTTGTCCTGAGGTGTGTAGTCGATGCCGAAGTGGCCGAACCATTGATGCCAGTCCAGACACTGCCAGGCACAGGTGTCGATCTGCACCAGGTTGGCTTGAGCCAATTGTTCCAGTGTCTCGATCCCCGAGACATCCAGTGAAGGAGGCGCCACCGCGTAGACGATTTCCGGCAGCAGGAAATCGCTGTCCAGCGAGGCCCATTCGCCAGGACCGTAGAGAATGCCCACGTCGAAATCATTGAGTCTGGCCTCATCGAACTCGTTGATTGCGTGAACGTGCACGGCGATGTCGGGGTACGCCTTGTTGAATTCGATCAGTTTGGGGAACAGCCAGAACTGAGCCAGGGCATGGGTTGCCAGCACCGAGACAGCGTTGGATTGATGGACATTGCGAATCCGCGTGACGCTCTGGTACATCGTGGCGAGGAGCACGTTGACGGTGATCATCAACTCGTCGCCTGCGTTGGTCAGCGCGACACCCCGCGGTTTGCGCTCGAAGAGCGGCACGCCAATGCAGTCCTCGAGCTGGCGCATCTGCTTGCTCACCGCGCTCTGGGTGAGAAATAGCTCACCAGCGGCGCCTGTGAAACTGGCGTGCCGTCCCACGGCCTCGAACGTGATCAAGGTCTCCAGCGGGGGCAGGGTACGCAGGTAACGGTTGATGATGGTTCTCCTGGAGTGATGAAGGCATCGTGACATTCCATAGAGGAATGGGTAGCCCACTTTTTATCGCAAGTGGCGGCGCAATACCATGGATAGAATGCCGCTAAATTGCCTTGCTCGAGCCTAAAAGATGAACCGTGGGATTGTATTTGCGTTATTGGCGGGAGCCATCTGGGGCGGGGTGATCATTGCCCCCTCGTTGCTGCCGGAGTTCAACGCCGTCCTGATCAGCAGCGTGCGGTTTGCCCTGTACGGGCTGGTTTCGCTTGTCGTGGCGTTGCCGTTCGCTTCGCAGCTGATTTCCCGACTGACGCGCAGCGATGCATTGATGCTGCTGCGCCTGTCATTGACCGGGAATGTCTTGAACTATGCGCTGCTCGGCGCTTCCGTACAGCTCAGCGGAGTGACCGCCGCCGCCCTGATCAACGGCATGATGCCGGTTGCCATCACCTTCCTGGGGCGTAGGGACGCCGGCTCCCTGCCCATGACGAAGCTCAAGCTACCCTTGTTAATGGTATTCCTGGGTATCGTATCGGTCAGCCTGGATCACTCAGCCGGGGGCGTGTCGGGTTCCTCGCTGTCTACCCAATTGCTGGGCGTGGCCTGCGGGTTCAGTGGCGTGGTCAGTTGGTCGTGGTACGCCACCCACAACGCCCGTTATCTCAAGCAAAGCCATTTCACCAGCAGTGAATGGTCAACGCTGGTGGGGATCGTGACGGGCATCGTGGCGATTGTGTTCGGCAT
>JARLJJ010000642.1 GCA_031291275.1 Formivibrio sp. | reverse complement strand
GCGCGGATGGCATTGGCGCTCAGGGCGCCGAAACTCATGGCGGAGATGTTAAAGATCGAAGCGCTGTAAGGCTGACGGCACTGCGGGCCACCGACCATGATTCGGAATTCCTTGGGGTCAAGCACTTCGCTGGGCAGCATTGAATGAACGATGAATTCAAATCCGGGTTTGTAGACATCCTTCAGGGTACCGAAAGCTTTCTCCGCGCTCTGGTTCTTGGCGCGGGCATAAACTAGCGAGCGTTGGGTGCGAGAAAAGGGCAGTTCGTCGTCATCACCTTCAAGCAGGTACTGGCGGATCTCTGGACGAATATGCTCGATAAGGTAACGAAGGTTACCGATTACCGGATAATTACGACGCACCGAGTGTTGGGTCTGACGCAGGTCATTAAAGCCGACCAGCGTCAGGACCGCAGTCATCAGAGTGAAGGGCCAGAGCCACTCAATATATTCGAACAGACACAGGCTGACGAGGGTAAAGACGAAGCAAAAGGTGAAGCATGAGTAACGATTCAATAATGACAGTTTCATGCAGGGTGTTCCTTGGAGTATGCATCGACAGCGATCAACCGGCCGTTCGGTTTCACGTGGGTACGAGTTCGTTCAATCCTGAGCGGCTTTTAGCGAGTCATAGCGTGCTTGCAGCTCCTGACGTTGCAGGCGGCGCTGTTGAGCCTGGGCGTACCGACGTTGTTCGGCATTGGTATCTGGAACCAGAGGCCGCACGGCTACGGGGCGGTGGTTGTGGTCGATAGCGACCATTGTGAAATAACAGCTGTTGGTGTGGCGTACGCTGCGCTCATGAATGTTTTCGGTCATGACTTTCACACCGATTTCCATTGAGGAGCGACCGGTGTAGTTCACAGAAGCCAGAAAGGTCACCAGTTCACCGATGCGGATCGGCTCCTTGAAGATCACTTGGTCGACCGACAGGGTCACCACATAATTGCCGGCATAGCGTTTGGCGCAAGCGAAGGCCACTTCATCAAGCATTTTGAGCAAGGCTCCACCGTGAACATTGCCGGAGAAGTTGGCCTTGTCCGGGGTCATGAGCACACTCATGGTCAATTGATAGCTTCCTGGTTCCATTACTGCCTCATCAGATCGGTCAATCATGTATCCGGATGTTGTTGCAACCATGGGCGACTGGCGCCGCAGTACGTCGACGCAACGAGTAGGCAAGTTCCAGCCGATCAGGGCGTAATAAGGTTGCCAGACACAAAGCACCAGGTGGATGAGCCATGGTGGCGGGGAGTCTAACAATCGAAAAAATCGATAGCCAGCTAATTAAATAAGAAGGTATTTTTCATATTATGTAACAGTGCGGCATGATGTTGCGGGTGTTCCGGTATGCCCGGAGAGTGTGAAAGCACGTGAGTCGTGCTTCCAAAGATCGTTAAGCGTCAGACCGAGGAACGACGATAATCCCGGTGACGGGCTTGCCAGCAGTTGCTTTCGATTGCCAAGTGCAACCGTTCGTCACTGATCTGTAAAGCCTTACCTTCCTCCTGAGCGGCGAAGGCGATCATCTTGCTCACCGCCTGTATCTCGCTCAACGGTGGCACACTGTTGGCGCCGATGCCGAATTGATCCACATCAATTGCATCCATCATGATCAGATGATCAACTCCGTGCTGCGTCGCCCGCTCCCAGAGCGTCGAGCGCAGCATAGGCATTCGGGCCGAGCTGGATGCCGGCACCGACGACGATAATCGACTGTTTTTTATCTTGTGCAGTCAGTACCTATGAATGAACGACGATTGAAGTCTGCTGCAGCAAGCGGCTGTAACGGAGGCCCATCAGGAAAATCGCGGCACTGGCCAGCACGGCGGGCACCATCAGGCAGGTGAAAATGCCGCTAAAGCCGATGCCCATGCCTAGCATCCAGACACCACCGAGGGTGCCGAGG
>JARLJJ010000641.1 GCA_031291275.1 Formivibrio sp. | reverse complement strand
GTGGATGGCGTTCACGACCTAAAAACCCGCAAGATGGGTGACATGGTGGTGGTCGATGCGCACATCGAAGTGGATGCATCATTGACCGTCGAAGTGGGACACAACATAGCGGTAGATGCGCGAAACCGCGTCATGCAAAGGCACCGCGTTCTCAATCTAATGGCCCATGTGGATCCCAGCCACAAAGCGGATTTAGACCACGCGCAGGTTTAGTGTGGCGTTTCAACTACTGGCTAGTCACTGACGGGGCCAGTAATCCTTGAAATCTACGCCACATTCTTGGTGTTCAGGCACCGGGTTGGATGTCAGGTTTAGAGCTCGCCATTTGAGCAGACCTATGTCAACAAACGCGGCGTTGCCGAATTACGTTTTGCTTCATTGCTGACATTCAGTTTGTCGGCCTGACAACTGAAAACCGCGCTTGACCGCCATTCTTGCGCGCTTTCAGACCGCTACTAAAAAATGCCGCCACACACCCAGTCGGATTTCGTCGTAAGCAAAACGGTGTTCCCTCAACTGAAAGGCAGTTGCTTGCGATGGCACAAACCAATGAACGTCTTGATCGTCTTGTCCTTGAGGCACGACGTACCGCTGAAAAATGGGAACTGGGTTACCGGGCGCAAGCGCTGAAACTGTTTCCATGGGTATGCGGACGTTGTGCGCGCACGTTCGACCATACCAATCTGCAATTGCTGGAAGTGCATCACAAGAACAATAACCACCACGACAACCCGCCTGATGGCAGCTGCAATTGGGAGCTGCTTTGCACGTACTGTCACGGAAACGAACATTCCAAGCTCAAAGATATGGAGAGGCGTGGCGATAGCGGCAACTTCATGCCGATGACGACCTTCAACCCGTTTGCTGGCTTGAAGACAATGCTGGCTTCGAGAAAGTAGTTGTTGTTGCCAGAGTCAATTTGACCCCCACTTGGCCAATTTGGCGTTGGCAGCAACACACGAACAGGCCCGATGGGAAAACCACTGAATGTTGAGACTTCGCTGCGCCGCTGGCGCCTGTGGCCAGCCATCGTTCCGACAACCGTGTCGTGCAACTGTTCCCAAATCGTTCCCAGGCTCGCGACAAAGAAAAAAGGACTTACACCCTTTCGAATGTAAGTCCTTGATCTGTTTGGTGCGGCTGGCAGGAATTGAACCCACGACCCCTTGGTTCGTAGCCAAGTACTCTATCCAACTGAGCTACAGCCGCGAAGCTATAAATTATAGCCTAAAAACTGGTAGGGCGTCACAGACTTGAACTGTGGACCAAAGGATTATGAGT
>JARLJJ010000640.1 GCA_031291275.1 Formivibrio sp. | reverse complement strand
GTTGCCACGCTCTTGCCGCTGGACACTTGCTCCGATACAACACCCCGCCATCGCGATATCTCTTCATCTCTGTAATGTCCCATGACATCAGAATCACGCCCCAAGCAGACATCCACAAGATGGCGTTCGCATACCGCTCACTATGTTTCCATCTCGCGCGGGGCGCAGGATGCACAGATTTTCACCAACGATGCTTCTGCGCTTGGCAAGGTGCTCAGCCGCGATGTGTCCCACGCGCCAGCCATTGAACCAGAGGCCATTATGCAGAAAATCGCGCCGCAGTCTGTTCCCATCGAAGAAATAGTTCAGGAACTCGGAATAGGCTTGTAACGCCAGAGAGAAGGATGACATTCCCCGATAAGCAGAGCATAGCCGAGGCCCGGCCAGTGTCAAGGCCGCGCTTTGCGCGCCGCTATGCGGTCAGGAGCCTTGACACCGGCCTCAGAGCCTCGGCTTACATTCTCAATTATCCGGGGAATGTCAGAATATATCTTCCCGCTCCGGCAAAAACCTTTTCCGAACAGCAGTGTCAGCCTGCTTCCCGGATAATCCGACCTCCGCAACGCCACAAAAATTTATCTATTTGCCTGAAGGTTAGGCAGTCGAGATTGTACCAGTGGCGAAAGGCGGTTACTGTTGTGACTAATTTTTCGTAGTACCAAAGATCCTGGCGATGGAACTTATGGAAGGAATCTTGTTTCTTGTAGGCCCAGAGACACTCGACGGCGTAGCTGTCGTAGAGGGGATAGTCCTCAGGCCTATGCCAGCTACAAAATTTGGTGGCAAAGGAATAGTACTTTCTGCGTAGTTCGGGGCAGACAAAGATTCGTTCGACGGCGACGGGTGAACCTTGGTTAAGAAGCGTGTCAATGTCAAGTCCGGCTATATGTCGAGCAAGGGGCTCAACGTCAATGTTCCGAATACGTGTGCTGTAAAGCCTATCGAGCACCAAAACCTTCAAAAGTACCTGGGATATGACGGTATTCCGAGGGAACTGCTCAAGAAGTTCTTTCAGGGCTTTGTCGCCCAGTTGGTTCGACGGATCCAGGTCGTATGCACTGCATTCCGCTTCCACGAGTTCGACAGTTGGGGTAGGCAGCACGGTATTCATCGTTGTGACCCTTTCGAGGGGAAACTTACCTGTCAATATTCTGCCAGTCAGTTACCTTTCCATTGTTATCGAGGTAAACGAACTGGTTGTCGCCATATACCATCTGCTTCCCTCCCTTGCCATAATCGTTTTCGCTGGCAGTACCCCATGAATAAATGACTGCTTGCCGCGACATGCCGCGGAAAATCTTTTTCGTGCGGATTGCGGCAATCTCTTGTGCAGTCAAGTTTGATGGAACCTTCAAGAGTAAGGTGCTGATACTGCGCCCCAAAAAAGAGTTGTCATTCCCGATTTTACTGACGTCCTCGTCGCGATACCGAGACGCGGTTATAACTTCTCGGCCATCGTCCAATCGCAGCTTCCAGACAATGAAGTCGTATCGATCATTGTATTTGGCCGCAACAACGGTCATCTGAGTCAATAAAGGAACATCCCGAACTCGCTTGGTTTCTCGCCTCCCAAGGTCCAGCATATCTACAGGAGTGATGTCGGGGCCAAATAGCAGAGAATCGTAAATTGCGTAAACCTTTTGCCCGATGGTACTGGAAAGATTAGGTGTGATAACTGCGGCATGATCATCGCGGGCGGAAACAAGCATGAATTCCATGTCCCAGTAGTCAGGGTCTTGGTCGGCATTTTTTACCGAGCGGTCCCTTATCAGACTGACAATACTGGAATACCTTGCCAACTGCCCGTCTTCGAATTGCATAAATACTTCCACAGAGGGATTAACGATGTCATCATCGGTCACTATCTCCCCCATCGCGTTCTTTTGACCTTCTTGGGGCGTCTCCAAGCCTCCGAGAGTGTTCTCTCGGATTGCCAAAATTCTCGGGGTCTGATCCTTGTACCTAAAATCAATAAACGCGCCCTTACTATAATCATCCTTATATGAGCCGTCTTTGCCCAACCTTACAGGCTGCCAGCCGCCCAAGGAACCACCCCCTGCGTCTGTTCCTTTCAAAATCAAAATGCGCTGATTTAGATAAATTTTGCGAAACTCTCGTAATGTCATATCCCTTGCTACCGCCTTTGCTGCTGGGGCGGGTAATGGCTTTTCCTGTTGTGCAAGAAGAGAGGAACTCAGCAAGAGGCAGGAGAGAGCACTGGCGACTTTGACGAGCGCATTTGTGTGCATCTTCGACACCTTTCGGGATCAACTCCAGCGGATTGGCCTTAACGTAAGATTAGCGCCCAGGCACACTGAAGCAAACGATCTACCGCTAAAGAATATCCATGATTCTGGCCAGATTATAGGGGATGGTTGTTCTTCATGTAAAAGACTGAAAAGATGGAGAGCACCCAAAACCTCTCTGCCTTATGCAAAAATCAGTTTGCTTGGAGTTCCTTGAGCACATCAGCGATGTCAGCCTGCGAAACGATAGCGTATCGTGTCGAAGACACTGCGCATTCGCCAGCCGCCGATCTTCATAAAGCTATGTCTGCGTTTCATAGTTTCCGGTGCACGGTATAGATCGTGCGCTGAATCGATGTCTCACAGGATTTTTAAGACGTTTTCCTCGCGCCGCAGTCTCATCATACTCATAGAACTGCGTGTATACTTTCACTGTGGGCGTGCAAAAGACAACAGGAGTGGTGGAGCGAGTGCCCGGTTCCGGCATCTGGTGGATTCGCTATACCGATTCAGACGGTAAGCGGCATTGGGAGAAGTGTGGACGCCGGAGCGATGCCATTACGCTGCTGGCGAAGCGCAAGCACGAAATGTTGCTGCGCAAGAAGCTCCCAGAGGCGCTGCGAGGCCGTGCCGTCACGTTTGGGGAATTGGCCGAGAAGGCCAAGCTCTACTCCGAAGAGAGCCACACGCCCCAGCATCACCACCAGTTCCTCATCAAGCTCCAGATCATCGGCGAGCATTTCAATGAACTGCCTGCAGAAGGGATCACGAGTGAGGACATTCAGGAGTGGCTGCTTGAGCAGAGTGAGGAACGCGAGTGGACGCCAGCTACGCGGAACCGCTATCGGGATGCCTTCTCCCTCGTCTTTCGTAAGGCCGTCGAAAATCATGCTCTCACGGTCAACCCCGCCACACTGGTTAAGGCTAAGCCGGAACACAACGAACGGGTCCGGTTCCTGAGCGCGGAGGAGGAGACGAAGCTGCTCGCCGTGTTGCAAAAGAATTGGCCCGAACACATCCCGGCATTCTTCCTGTCGATCCATACGGGAATGCGGGCGGGTGAACAGTTCCAGTTGAAATGGTGCGATGTGTCTCTTGACCGCCGCCAAATCTCGTTGGCTAAGACGAAGAACGGGAAGGCCCGCCATATTCCGCTTAACGCCGTCGCTTTGCAGGCGCTTCAAGAGCGAAAGAGGGCACAGCAGGATTATCGGGTCAAGCAAAAGGAGAAAGGAGCGGACTTGGGCGAGCCGGTGTACGTGTTCCGAGACGCGGATGAGGATCCACAGCACAACTATCGGCGCTGGTTTAACGAGGCACAGGCAGAAGCCAAGATCAAAGATTACTCCTGGCATTGCAATCGGCATACGTTTGCAAGTAGGCTGGTTATGGCGGGGGTTGATCTCCGCACGGTTGCCGAACTGATGGGTCACAGCAGCATTCAGATGACCATGCGTTATGCGCATCTCGCGCCGCAGCACAATCGCGCGGCCGTGGACCGGCTTGTACCCGTTTCAATGTCCAATCGGTCAGCGAAGAAGGGTGCAGAATCGGTGCAGCGCGGAAATGAAGTGGTCACCAAATCGGTCACCAGTCGCAAACGAGTTTCCGAAACCGAATCGGAAAATCAAAATAGTCCAATTGGAATCAACTAGTTGTAAGATGTGGCCCCGTAGCTCAGGTGGATAGAGCAGCAGTTTCCTAAACTGCGTGTCGGAAGTTCGAGTCTTCCCGGGGTCACCATTCCTTTTTCTCCATGAATTCAACGCCACGGCTGACCGCGGCCGTGCTGCGTCTGTGAGCCGCCGGAGCAGCCGCGGGAACGGCGCGGTTGCGAGCGGGCGTCTTTTTGACTTTGCGGCTCAACCCGGTTATAAAAGTTGATGACATGGAAATCTG
>JARLJJ010000639.1 GCA_031291275.1 Formivibrio sp. | reverse complement strand
GGCGATCGATCCAACCCTGCTGAACCGGTTGCGCTCCATGGTTCCGTCATCGCAGTACGAGGCGCTGGGACAATTCCTCGAAGGCCTGCCTCAGCGCTATCTGCAAACCCGCCTGCCGGAGCAGATTCGGAACCACTTCCAGATGGCGCTCAATCTGGACAACGATACCGTGCAGCTCGACCTGCGCCCGGCGCGGCAGCTCTTTGACCTGACCGTGATTACTCGCGACCGCACCCGGCTTTTTGCCGACGTGGCTGGAGCGCTGGCCGCATGGGGCATGAACATCGTCCGTGCCGGAGCTTACTCGAACGATGCCGGAGTCATTGTGGACAGCTTCCACTTCTCCGATGTGTTCCGCACCATCGAGCTGAACCCCAGCGAAAAAGACCGCTTTCTGGACAATCTTCACGATGTGGTGGCGCAGAAGGTTTCGGTCCAGCAGCTTCTTGAGGCCCGGAGCCACTTGAACAATCCCTCCAACCTGAAAGTCGAAGTTCCCACGCGGCTGGAATTCGATTCCGAATCTTCGACGCACTCCACGCTGTTGCAGGTGGTGGCGCAGGATCTGCCTGGGCTTCTCCGCCAGATCGCCCTGACGCTTTCGACGCTGCAGTGCAATATCAAGGTGGCCCTGATCGACACGGAAGGCGAGACTGCCATTGACGTCTTCTACCTGACCAGCCACGGCGAAAAACTCTCGCCGGTGACCCAGGAGACGCTGGCCGCCAGCCTCACCGAGGCTATCGACGAGATGCGCGCACCGGTCAGCTAGAGCTGTAATTTCGAGCGCGACCAGGGATGGCAAGTTACGGCCGTGGACGAACTGACAGCGGATTGCCCCGAATACTCTGCGTTCCACCCTACTGCTTTCTTTCAATTGCATCCTTGGCCCACGCGGTGCCGCGCCCAATACGCTGGACACGGCGGTCAGTATGGTCAACATTAGAGGTCAGACCCCATCAATCACCTAACTGTGCGAATCCCGACCTCTGGATTCATGCCATTCCATGCGCATGCCCTCCCTGGAACATATAAGTGGCTTTGAAAACCAATATTTACGAGAAAGCCTATCACTAGATCGATTTTGGACAATATTGATATTTCTTCCTCTCCAGAATCACATTGACAATCGTGGTCTGACATCTGTATAAGCCAAGGCCGGAATCAGAGACAGGTAATCCTGGCAGCGAACCAGTAAATCCAGTGCCCAATAAAAAAAGGGTAGAACCTGCAGCCGGGCTCTGCCTGTACCTATTCACACCTAGCAAACGTTGGAGGCTTCTTGGTGATACACACAATTCGAACCACACGAATGGTCTTACGCTGGACAGCCACTTTACTCTCAATCGCGGTACTGCTTTTTGTCGCGAGAGGGAATGCCCAGACCGCCGGAACTGGAAACATTCAAGGCTCCGTTACAGATACGACGGGCGCCGTAGTACAGAATGCCACGGTAACGGCGACCAACACGGCCACCCAGATGCAACACGTGGCAGTAACAGACAACAATGGACTCTACAGCTTTCCAAACCTGGCCATCGGCACTTATACGGTGGAAGTGACGGCGCCGACCTTTGCGCGCTACCGCCAATCGAACATCGTTCTCGATGTGGGCAGCAGCATCGCAGTGAATCCAAGCCTGAAGGCAGGCGGCACAAGTCAGACGGTAGAGGTGCAGGCGGCTGGGCTTGCGTTGCAGACAGAAGATAGCTCTCTGAAGCAGACGATTGACGAGAATACGCTCACGGAGATGCCTCTGAACGGGCGGCAGATGACGTCGCTCATCACATTGACGGGCGGAGCCGTGAACGCGAACGAGAACAACGACCAGTCCGGGAGCAAGACATTTTACAGTTCGGCGGTGATCTCGATTGGCGGCGGGCAGGGCAATGCCACCGACTACAGATTGGACGGCGGCGATAACAACGACTACATGACGAACGTCAATATGCCGTTTCCTTTTCCGGACGCGGTAGCCGAGTTCAGTGTAGAAACCGCGGCGCTGGGCGCGCAGAGCGGTCTGCACCCGGGCGGCCTGGTGAACGTGGTTACGCGCTCTGGAACGAGCACCTACCACGGATCGGGATTTGAGTTTATCCGCAATAATTTCATCGACGCAACTAACTTTTTCTCGACGACAAAAGACACGCTGCATCAGAATCAATTTGGCGGCACGTTTGGGGGAAAGATCTACCGCGACAAGCTTTTTGGTTTCGTGGGCTATCAGCGGTGGGTGAACGCTCAGACGCAATCCAACACCACATCGTATGTACCGACTGCGGCAAATCTTACCGGCGATTTCTCGGCGACGGACACAGGTCAACTGCTTGATCCGCTTACCGGAATAGCTCTTGTCGGCAATAAGTATGCTGGAACGCCGGGCGTGACCTGGAATCCCAGCCCCGCAGCACTGAAGCTGGTGAAATATCTGCCAGCCACAACCGATCCTGGCGGAAAGGTGACTTACGCGATTCCGTCGCAGGTGCGCGAGAACCAGTTTGTCACTCGCGTGGATGCGAACCTTAGCGCCAACAACAGCCTGTATGCCCGCTATTTTCTCGACGGCTATCAATTTCCCGCATTCTACTCACCAACCAACATTCTGATCACCACCTCGGCAGGCAACTCGGAGCGCGCACAGTCGCTCACGCTTGGCGAGACATACATCATGAGCAAGAACCTGGTGAATTCCGCGCACGCCACGGTTATGCGTCGGCGCGACGACCGCGGCCCGAACGCGGGCGGCATCAATTCAAGCAGTGTCGGCGTCAACATCTACGATATGACGACTATCGGTATGCAGTTGACGGTTACCAACAAGTGGAGCATGTACTGCGGCACATGTTCCGCGGCTAAATTCAATGTGAATACTCTGGCGCTTGCCGACGACGTGAACTGGTCGCATGGCAAGCACCAGATTGCATTTGGCGGTGAGTGGGTTCAGACGGAACTCAACGTGAACAACGTCTACCAGGGAAATGGCAACTTCACCTTCAACGGTCTCTATAGTCAAAAAGGACCGGCGGGGTCAAGCCCGGGCGGAACGGTCGCGGATCAAAACCTCGAGTTCCTGGTCGGCGCGATGAGCGCCTTTTCGCAGAGCAAGGCACAGCAAAATGCACTGCGTGAGCCAATACCGAGCCTCTATATTCAAGACACCTATCACATGACGAACAGGCTTGTGCTCAACGGCGGAGTGCGCTGGGATCCGGAGTATGTTGCGACGGACTATTTCAACCGCGGGTCGGTCTTCAACATGAGCAACTTCCTGGCCGGCGGTCCGATCAGCACGGTCTATCCCAATGCACCTGCTGGAAGCCTGTTTTATGGGGACAAGGGAGTTCCGAAGGCCTTTACACAGAACTCGCCCTGGCAGTTTTCTCCGCGCATCGGGGCCACGTTTGATCCCAAGGGAGACGGCAAGATGGTTTTCCGTGTAGGCGCGGCGCTCGTGTATGACGAGCCAAACCTTTTCACGGGCCAGCGCAACCAGCAGAATCCACCATTTGCACAGTCGGTTGGAAACACTCCAGTAGGCAAGCCACTGAGCTTCGACAGTCCGTGGTCGAATGGCGCAGTGACGACGAATCCGTTCCCGCTGGCGCAGATACCTACGTCCTCCGTGGCGTTCCAGAAGCAGTCGCAATACATTGTGATGCCGACCAAGTTTCACTCGCCATACATGATGCAATGGACAGCGAGCATACAACGGGAGGTCGGCCGCGGCTGGGAAGCTCAGCTGAGCTACGTGGGCAACGAAACCGCTTTTGGGCCTTACGGTTTGCCAATGAATCCGGCGGTTTACGCCCCAGGTACATGCGGCACCACAGCCTGTTCGACAACCGGCAATTATGCCTCGCGCTTTGCTCTAACGGAAGCCAACGCCACCTGGGGCCCGTATTACCAAGGCGGCGGAAGCGGTTCGATGTATATCATGGCTGGCGCAAATGCCAGTTATCACGGCATGGTCGCCTCCATTCAACATCGGTCGTCGACCTTTGTCTTCATCGCTAACTACACATGGGCGCATTGCATCGACATCTCGGACAACGCAGCCGACGTCAGTACCATCACTGTTCAGAATCCGGCCAACATCAAGGGAGACAAGTCAAGCTGCGGATTCGATTTCAGACACGTCATCAATACCACCGTTGTTGCGTCCACCCATTTCAACTCACTGCACGGCATCACGTCCGGGCTCGTGAACCATTGGCAGATTTCGCCCCTGGTTCATGCCACGGACGGCAATCCATTCACTGTCACTTCGGGTGTCGATAATTCGCTGATCGACGTCAACAACGACCGCCCGAACGTGACCAACAAAAGCCTGATCTATTCGCACGCGAAGATATCGAGCGGCGCCTCGACCAACGCGCAGTATCTAAGCCCCGCCAGCGCCGGTGCGTTCACGCAAAATGCTGCGGGCACGTTCGGCAATTCCGGCCGGTTTGCCTATCGGGGACCCAAGTTCCTGCAGGTAGACAGTGCGTTGACGCGTACGTTCCCACTGCACGATGCGTTTGCCCTGAACCTCCGATTTGAGGCATTCAATCTGTTGAACCACCCGGACTTTGCAGCCCCGGGAAGCAGCGCGGGATACCTGGCATCGAGCACGGCCTTGAACGCCAAGACCTTCGGCCAGGTCACGTCCACCGTCAACGGTTATGGCGCCAGAATTTTCCAGGGCGCAGTCAAGGTCACCTTCTAACCCGTATCACCCCGCTCGCCGCGCAGAGCGGCGGGCGGGGTGATACGGCAATCTATAGAACGAAAGAACGAAGACAAGGCGCCGCCATCGCGCTTCGAAATCCTACAAGCACCCATTGCCGTCCCAGCAGGGCACTCAGCCTCCACAGCAAGGTCAGACCTCAAATTAGTGCCGACGCTACGGATTAAGCAATAGATCATGCAGAAGCTCATGCAGAAAGTCATATATATCCATAGGTGGGTATATTAGTTGCCATATGAATTCACGGGGCCGAAAAATGCCTTGACAGTTATGGTCTGACCAGACTACAAGTATGCGGGGAGAAAAGGGCATAGAAAAGTTGTGTACTTTCCTTCGGTGTACTTAGGTAAATTCCAGCCGACCCATGGCTGATCCTTATCGAAGATAAATCTTTAAACCTTTTGGAGGCTCAATGCAACTCAGATGTTTTAAGGTAGGCGGAGCTTTGGCCCGCCTAACAACCGTTTTCTGCTGCGCAGCAGTGCTTCTGTTCAGCTCAAACCTATTTGCCCAAATTGCCGGCACCGGCAACATACAAGGCGCCGTAACAGATCAAACGGGAGCCGTTGTTCCGAACGCCTCGGTCAACCTGACGGACCAGGCAACCCATGTTAAGCGCACAACCGTGAGTAACAATGCCGGCGCGTATGTATTCCCTGGCATTCCTATCAGCAAATACATCCTTGAAGTGACTTCACCGGGCTTCAAGACCTACGTGCAGACCGGCATCGTGCTTCAAGTCGGCAGAAACATCTCTGTCGATGTC
>JARLJJ010000638.1 GCA_031291275.1 Formivibrio sp. | reverse complement strand
GCTTATCGTATGTTGCAGAAAGGCGAAAGCCAGGATGTAGCCTTGACGCTAGCCCAAACGGCACGGCAGAGTCTACCAGATTCGCCGAATACCGCGGACACGCTGGCCTGGGCCTACTACTGCAACGGAACATACAAATTTTCTCGCGACCTTCTCGAAGATGCCATCAAAGAAAATCCGAACAGCGCCACAATGCAGTATCACCTGGGGATGGTGTATAGCAAGCTTCGAGACAAGAACGATGCTGTGATTCACTTGAAGAAAGCCATATCCCTGGCGCACAATTCGCCGACCGGAAAGGACGCAAAAATCGCATTGCAGGGGCTAAACTAGGCGGCGATCGAACTTGATATTCACCGGCGACGCAGAGCAATTTCGGCCGCCAGATTGTACCGGTTCAACGGTACTGCAGGAATACACAGGTTGTTCAGACGGAGCAGAGTCAACATACGCATGTCCAACACCAGAACCATCGCACGGAATGCCGGCTGGTACGGTCTGGAAAACGTAGTCGGTGCGGTCGTGACGTTGTTCACTTCGATCGCGATTGCTCGCTCGCTGGGGCCGGCGAAGATGGGCTACATAATTTACGTCATGTGGATCGCGTCCGTGGTCAGCGGCTTAGGCGGAATCGGCATTCCTGCAACAACATCGAAATATATGGCCGAATTTGTCGGCATGGGTGATCGGGGAACCGCGCGGTACATTTACTTCCGCACACTGCTGCTGCAGGCTGGATTGGCTACGCTGGCCACAGCCGGCATTCTGTTCTGGGTGCTTCGAGATGCCAACTCAGACTACAAGGTGGCGTCCGTATTGGTTGTGATTAGCATCTGGCCCGCGATGGTCAACTCAATATCGGCCATGGCAAACGTCGCGACAGAAGAACTGTCAAGGAATATGCCGGCATCGGTCATTTCTACTTTCGTGTATTTCATAGCAATTGCCGCGACGGTGGTGCTGCACTGGGGCGTAGTCGGAGTGGGAGCAGCTTTTTTCTCCATGCGCATGGTCGATTTTCTGGTACGATTTTTTCCCACGTTGAAGAGCGTTCTCACTTGGGAAACCACCCATGTTCAGCCCCCAGGCTTGTCCAGGAGAATGATGATGTTTGCGTGGCAAAGCGTTGCCAGTTTGATTGCGGCGCTGATCGTATGGAACAGGTCGGAGGTCTTCCTTCTCAAGCAACTGTGCTCGGATATTCGCCAGGTTGCGTATTATTCAGTGGCATTTGGCATGGCTGATCGGCTGCTGATTGGTTCAACGATATTCGGGTCGGCCACCTCGACTACGATTTTCGCGCAGTACGGGCGCGACAAGTCCAGGCTTTCTGCGATTACGGCTTCCTCCTTTCGATACCTTGCACTGACCACGATTCCATTGCACTTCATCTCCACGGCTCTCGCGGCGCCGGCTTTGCTCTTTCTCTACGGCGACAAGTACAGTGGCGCGGTCGTGGTTGTGATGCTGGCGCCTTTGCTTTGCATGCCCAAGGCATTTATGGGGCCCGTACAGAGTCTGTTGCAAAGCACAGAGAAGCAGAGATACGAGATTCTGGCAACGCTGCTGGCGGGCATTATTGATTTTGGAGTTGCCTGGTATCTTATTCCGGCGTATGGCGCAGTGGGCGCGGTTCTTGGCAGCGGTGCGGCACAAGTGGCAGCATGCGGAATGATGTGGGGCATCGCTATCTATCTATTCAAAGTGAAGCTTCCCTGGAGGCAAGTTTTCAAGATCACCTTCATCAGCATCCTGGCATCGCTGACCGCACATTACATTGCAGTGCAATTCACTCCGCTCTGGGGCATTTTATTGGGTGGCAGTGCTTCATTGGTCGTTCTCTTCGTACTCTTCTATGTAATGCGCGTCCTGGAATCTGAAGACCGCAACCGTTTTCAGATTCTGATCGAAACAATGCCGAAGCCGCTTGCAAGACCTATGAATAAAATTGTTTCGCTGCTGATCCACCCTGCATTTGCAACATCTGAATGCGATAAATAGGTTGCTTCTGGGAACGATAAATAAGGCTGTCACCGCGAATGCGATTGCCCGGTATTCAGATGTGCCAGGCCGGTTGTTGCACTGGAGCTACAGCGGTTTCGATTCTACTCTTTGCAGAAACGTGGACGCCAAGGGTCATTTTCCTTAAGAAAATGCCCCCTCGCATGATCTTCAAAGGTCAATACTTGAATCGAAAACGCTCTAGGCCAAGCATTGAGCGAGGCCCAGGACCAGGGTGTCTTCAAGAACTCAGAACGAAAATGCAGCCT
>JARLJJ010000637.1 GCA_031291275.1 Formivibrio sp. | reverse complement strand
CGTCGGCGGATTGATGCGCGCACTCGAAACTTGCGCCGACATCTTCAAGCCCACAGAATGCAAAAATTATTTCGCAGCCTGCGGATATGATCCAGTTTGATCGGAGTCCGCTCTAGCTCAGCAGCCAGCGATAGAAGCACCCGCAATGCCAAGTCCTGCTGCCATGCCGCCGCCCGCGCCCGTCACACCTCCTCAGCCGCCCACCTCTGACCAGGACGGCGCATCGGTACCCGGCAATTCCGCGCAGCCGCTGGGCGGTCTGGTGATTCTGACTGGAATTGTAATTCTAATATTGGTTCTGAGAATGAGGGACCGAAAAAACCGTACAGAGAGGGTTCTCAAAGCGGTGTATGCCACGATAAATCTACATAAACGCGCGTTGGTACGAAAGCGCTTCCAGACTTTGCGCCACGATGACTATGGCAATGTAATCATTGAGCAATGGCAAAAAGAATTACATTATTTCGTTGAAAAGGTGGTGGACCCTGTAATCAGGCAGGTTGGAGCCAAAGAGTACGGGCTTTACGAATCCATGCGCCCCGCGCTGGTACTAACGATTGCGAGTCAAATCGAAGAGCAAGTGGGGTCATCTGAAAGCTTCACGTTTGGTCCAAACCTGACTCCAACTGATTATGAGCAATATTGCGCTCAACAACTTCGCGCAGCCGGATGGGCTGCTGACACTACCAAGACGAGCGGAGATCAAGGCACAGACATAATCGCTCAAAAGGGCGAGCTTCGATTAGTGATCCAATGCAAGCTTTATAACCATCCTGTTGGAAATAAGGCTGTCCAAGAGATAGCTGCAGCACGCGCTCACGAGCAGGCTGATTACGCCGTTGTTGTATCTAATTATCGATATACATATTCGTATCCATCCGACGTAGCACGCAGGCGGCCGGATTCAGCCCGATCGCCTAGCAAGGATTGTCGGATCGTCTTTGTGGATTTTGATGAGGTCGATCAGGTTCTCGATGCCGAAGTCGGTGAAGGCCATTTCGCCATCGTCG
>JARLJJ010000636.1 GCA_031291275.1 Formivibrio sp. | reverse complement strand
GAGCTGGATCGACCAGTTGCGCTGGCAGCGGCTCAAGCCCATGGAGAAACTGGCGCGGATGCTATTGAACCATCTGGAGGGAATCTTGAACTACTGCAAGACCAAAGTTCCTCTGGGTGTGGTGGAAGCGATCAATGGAAACATCAAAGCCCTATTGCGTCGTGGTCGCGGCTACCGCGATCTCAACTACCTGCTGCTGAAGGCGCAGCGCTTGGCCGCCACCAAGACCGAATTCGTCGCTTTCCAGAAAGCCGCGTAGAATGCGCACTTTTACAGATTGTTGTGTAGAGCCAAAACGGTTCTGTGCAGGAAACTGAACAGGCCCGCATTTTTACTGGCTGTCGCCATCCGGGGTCCTGAAACGGTAGCGGGTAGCTAAAACCGGTGAAGCAACTCAACTCCAGTGTTTATCGGCCCTTCAATAGGATCTTTGCCGATTAGGGCAGGGAGCAATTTGTTATCCGATCCAGCCTCGATATCCCGGCTGGGGCCAGCGTGAGTGGTAATCCGCCAGCACTTCGTCGAACTTGGCGGCGGGTCTTGCGTTAGGGTTTCGACCGCCCAGTTAATTGCGCTTTCCACCATTAAAGGCCGTTAACCCATCATTGAATCAGTAGCTTACCTGTCGATGCTCGCAGGCCAAGTACCGGCTATTCCCAAGACCCTTCATCAGTTTGCGGGCAAATCCACCTATCGGAGTGCCACTCGAAGAACGAGTCTTCCAGGCTCTGACATCCGTCGAGGGACTTTCGCAAAAGCCGCCTAAAATGCCCACTCTTTCAGATTCTTGTGCAGAGCCGTTTTTTCAGACCCTGACACGAATATAAACAATCCCTGGAGTAGGAAACTCGGAGGCAACGATGCTAACGCGTCAGCCGAGTTCAATCGCCAAGATGTCAGGAATGGCTACAAATGCTCAGTTCCTCTTGTAGCTTTTGTAATCGCTCAAGCTCTTTCTCCACTGCGCTAGCACCGGCGGCCGTCAGTTCTCTGGCCATTGAAAGTGCTTGCTCGGCTGAGGCACTAACCTCCCGAAGCAGCTTGCGGACATCAGACTCAAGCCGCAAACGGCTCTCTACCGCTCGTTGCTCCACATCGCCTTGGACGCGCGAGGCATTGG
>JARLJJ010000635.1 GCA_031291275.1 Formivibrio sp. | reverse complement strand
TGGAAAATCGATGACCGCCATTTCCTGTCCAGCCCCGTCAATCGCGCGGACTTCGCGGGACACCAAATCGGAAAACCAAAGCCATCCAGCGCGCGAGCGAGGGCTTTCCGGAAAAATCAATCCTTCAACTAGTGTTCTCAGTGGATGATTCTCTCTAATGTCCATTGTCATGGTGCAGTTTTTCTCCTTGATATTCTCAACGTGGAACGCATCGGAATCATCACCTGACTGGCGGTACCCCTTCTAAAGGAATCTGGCGTAGGCGAACCGCAATACCGGGTGTTGCCGGCCCTCCATTAAGGTTGCGAAGTTGCCGATGAATATCGCGGATCATGTAGTAGCTGAAAACGGCCAGCCACAGGAACCAGAGGATAAATGGTATCCAGAAACGTAGCAATCCATGCCATGTCAATAGGCCCGTTTTGAAAAATGGGATGAAGGAGACAAGAGCGAAACCGGCGCACCCTTCGATGGCCAGATAGCAGGTCCACTTGGGAAACAGCGGTATGCGGCTCTTGTCAGACAGCCCGACAGCGGCTGCGGCAAGCATCTGTACCATCGCCAGCGGCCAGCGCAAATCGATGAGGAACCACGCCACATCGTCGAATGCGTGAAGGAGATGGCGGTCCGAGTCGATCCGGCAAGCCGACGCGGCCCAGAAGATCATGGGTAGCGTCACCAAAAAAATCATCAGCGTGCCTCCCATGATCTGGCGAATGGCCGCAATAGGCATGGGACTCTCGATCTTCGCCATTTTCACTCCAAGAAGAGTGACACAACCGATGTCCAGTGCGGCGATCAGGCAGGTGAGTGTGCAGCCTACGAGAATTTCTGTGCGTTGCATCCGGTGATAACCGCCAAGCAGCTCCGGACTCAACGCGGCGTTCTCTGGGGAGTAGAAGTGCCCGATGCCATACCAGAAGACGCCATACAGTGCGGCATAGATGATGCCGCACCATGTGATCGCCAAGGGGTAATTGAATTTGGCATTTTCCGTCATAGGCTTCTCAATTTGGGCTTGAATACCGTTAGAGCATTCACAAGTTCATTCGATTGAACTATAATACATCTATGCAGCAATTGAACATAAATAACGACGAAATACTGTCCCGCCATGCCCTTCGCAGCGGTCAGACCTGTTCAAGGATGATCGACGCGGCCATCGATGTCTTTGGTGCGCTTGGATACGAGGGCGCAAGCACCCGCATTCTCGCTGATCGCGCCGGAGTGAATTTATCGGCTATTCCGTATCACTTTGGCGGCAAACGGGAACTCTATATGGCTGCGGCACAATCGATCGCAGATTATGCCCGGAAGCGGGTCGATCCGATCATTGACGCTCTCGATGACGCGGGCGGGTCCAGTCCCGCCGCACGGATCGACAAGGCGCTCAGCCGTTTCTTCCACTTCATGGTGGGAGGCCCGGAACCTGAGGCATGGGCTTCTTTTTTTGTACGCTGCGAATACGATGGCGACGACGCCTTTCGCATGATCCACGAGGAACTAGTCTCCCGATTCGAGCGGGTGCTCAGCAGGACCGTCGCTGAAGCCATGGGTCGTGACGGGAGAGACAAAGATCTGCGAATGCGGGTTGCCGTCGTGCTGGCATCGATCGTCAATCTCCGCGCACTGCGCAATATGACGTTAAACAGTCTCGGCTGGGACCGGTTCACTCCAGGCCGCCTGGCGCAATTGGACCGGACTATCCGCCAGTTCGCGATGAGCCAATTGTTTTCAGATCCGCCCCGGGACAGCGAAATCCCTGCCGATGCCCGCCCGGCGCGCCCATGCTCTTGCAGGCGGGGCACGAATCACTGAAACTCCCAGTATGGCCTAGTTTCGTTTCTTCGAATCGGCAGTAAATATGATGGCGATAGCGGTCTTGATAATATCGAAACCGTTCTCGACATCCTTATTCTTCGGCGCCAGCAAGTGCTGGAGTGAAATTCCAAAAGACGCAGACAGAATAAAGTGCGTGATCGCTGTTGAAGAAAAGGAAGCCAGCTTCTGGCCGGATTTCTGATCCTGAGTGATCTGCGTCTCGATTGTTCTGGAGATCCCTGCCAAAAAAGTCGTTACCTGCTTTTTGAACTCGGGCGAGGCCATCGCAAAATTGAAAAATTCCAAGAAATTCCGATAAAGGTCAGTGTTCTCCTTCAGAAGCATCCGGTTGTAGTCGACGAGCCTTTCCAGTCGCTCCTGAAAACTCGTCGAGTTCCGCAGCTTTGCCTCAATGCCCTGTGCATATTCTCGCTCCATCCGTTCGAGTACTGCCGCAAATAGACCATCCTTATTTCCGAAGTAGTAGCTGAGCTGACTCAGGGCTACACCAGACTCATCAGCAATCTCACGCAGCGTTACAGCGCTGCATCCCCGGGCAGCGATTGCCTGGTACGTTGCATCAAGAATTCGGCCTGACGTGAGCTCTCGTTTTGAAGCGGTTTTCATTTATTCCCCCGATGTCTTCGGCTCGGTGATACCAGGATTCATAAGACAGGATACCCTTTGCCGACTGTGTGCGCGCTAGCGCGAAGCGTTTTGGTTACCTCGCGGGTTGCAGTGCCGGCGAGGTACCCAAAACGTAATACCGTATAGTTGTTTGTTGCAGCCGCCTCGCTCTCCCTGACGCTGCCTAGCCAATGGACTGGTTGCGGCTGGGGGCTTGGGCAAAAGATGGAGTGGTCGGAATCTTCACACGCTTGATGTCTTTCGCCATGTAGTAACCGAGAATCGCAGTAAACAGGGCATAGCTGATGAAGGCCGTATGGAAGGACCAATAGCCGTTCAGGGCAAAGATGCCGGTTTTGATGTAGGGAAGAAACGTCAGTGGAAGAAACGACAGACCCGAGAAAAGCGCAAGTGAAGCTGCCCATTTCGGCATGAGCGCCGGCTTTTCCTTGTCGGTCATCACCAAGCAGAAGATGGCAATGACCTCAACGGTGGTGATCATGTAGGTCATGTCGTATGTATACCAAGCCAGGAAGTGAACAGCTTTGATCATTTGCGGATCAATAGAGCCAGCCATCTCCGCGCACCACACCCAGAGGGCCGGGCAGAAGATCAGCACCCAAGAGGTAAGCAGTCCGCCGCAGAGTTGA
>JARLJJ010000634.1 GCA_031291275.1 Formivibrio sp. | reverse complement strand
GGGCTGCTGCTGAAGTCCGGCATTGTGGATAAACTGGCGTTCGAGAATTTGCAGCGCACGCCGTTCACGCAACTGGCGAACATGACGTTCTGCCCGGCGATGTCAGTGCCGTTGCATTGGGGGGCGGATGGCATGCCGGTGGGGGTGCAGTTTTCCGCAAAATTCGGCGCTGAGGGGTTGTTGTTTCGTTTGGCCAGCCAGTTGGAAGCGGCGCAACCGTGGGCGGGGCGACGGGCGGTTTCGTAGCAACGCCAGCCCGGCGCCCGTTATTGCGAGCCGCGCAACGCGCGGCGCGGCAATCAAGCTCGTTTGTGGGTAGTGGGGCGGTTTTGATGTTGAATTTTGGTGGCCTTTTGTCAGTCAGCTTCTGGCCGCACAAGACGAATATCGGACGTTCGCTTTGTGGCGCATTCTGGCCGGGAGCGGACGGGCGGCTTTGGAGCGGAAGTCAAGAAGAGCGGACATTTGCTCGTCGAGTTATCGATGCCTTCGTTGCGCTCTGCCCATTCTACTTCTTGCTATTATCGTTTGATCGCCAAACGCGCGGCTACCGGTGAGTCCATCGCCGAACATGACCCGGTCGAGAATTGGATTACAAGGGCGGAGCAGGTGTCGACCCCCTTGGCGACTGCGATTTCCAAAAAGATCAACAAATCTTACTCAATCCGCACCAGCTTAAAAAAACTCTCAGGAGCGTCAGTCACGGTGCGGGTGCTGCCATTCGCTTTTCGCGTACTCTAAATCACCAAACCAGGTCTCGATACTGTCTAAATAGTCAGCAAGCTTTTCCATGGCGAGGGCCAAGATTCTCACGTTCACCAATCGAAGGTCAGGGCTTAGCGACGGTTTGCTCGCAACGGGTTTCCCGCCTTTTCTAGCCGCCGTTGTGGCATAACGAAAACGTTGGCCGTCCGGATCATGTTCATGGATTTGCTTGATATAGGATTCCACACCCTCCATATCGGCCGTGGGGAAAGGGGTGTTGCCCGCCCGTTCGCAAACCGGATCGAGCAACGGCCTAACCATCTGCCATAGCTCCCAAAGATCATGACGTCCCAAGGTCTTCAACTCAGGTTCTGATATTGCCCGATCCAGCAAGCGCGAAGCCGATTTCATTATCGCCTTAAGTACAAGTTCGGTGTTATGGCGGTAAAGATAAACAATCGGATAGATCAGTTTATCTTGGTCACTTCCGGAGTCGCACACCTTTTCGGCCAAATAGAGGGCTGCGCGGCGAAACCCATCGCTATAAGCCCAGTCGGCATCCCATTGAGCCATACAGGCATTTGTTTGTGATTCAGCGCCAGGGCCAAAAAGGATATCTCCCTTAGAAGGCGCTGGAAGTGAACCAACGACTGACTTCTCATCGTTGCTCATGGAAGTCTCTGTCCCTTAAAACGGTATCTCATCGTCAGAATCAGAACTGTTCGATGACGTTTGCCATGGCCCGTCCTTGGGTGCCGCTATCTGTTTTGGGGGTGATTCTAGCCGCTTGGCAGGGCCAATTAATCGCATGAGCGCATTTTCCGTCGCGTTTGCCTCATGTAGTAACCCGGCAATGGAATCTATCCATTTTCGGATTGGGCGAAGCTTTTGCTCAACCTTCCCTGCCACCCCTGCGGCCTCGATCATCAAAGCGCCGAACGCCTCGAATTTGGTACGATCCCGATCCACTTCTGCGGCAAAGGCATTGAGTTTATCCATGAGGGCTTCTTTCCGCGCCACCGGCACGGAAACCCCTTCAATCGTTAGCTTGATCTTATTTATAAGTTCCCGAATCTTGTCACGGGTGCTGGCTTCAAGATGGACGGACGCTTTCCGTAATATCTGGGAATGGCGTACTTTGATGATGGTGATAGCCCCATCGATGTCAAATTTTATTTGCTTGAAATTGTTCTCATCGTTGGCCGCCGCCGGGTTATTTATCCAATGGCTGAGTATTGGAAGCTCAAGAGCGGTAACTGTCGCAAGAACACTGTTAATATAGGTTTGCATAAAATGGTTGTAGGAATCCCAATAATCGTCCCGATTCTGCTCCTGTAATTGTCCGAGTTGCTGGTCGAGAGGCTTTCGGAATGACCTTTCGAAATGCAGAAATGCCAACTCAGGATCATCCGGTCGATTGAGAAATTCATCCCCTATGAGGTCATCGGACATTCGTTTGCGGACTTTCCTCTAATCGTGAAATGGAGCTGTGGCTATCCTTATAGCAAGCGTAGGGTGCAATGCCACTACGGCATTGCACCGCGTTTGTCCGCTTTCGAGCAATCTTCGCTATGGCGTCTATATCCGAATTGGGCGCTAAGCTGTCGACACAGGTCGACGCAGAAAATTCGTTTCTGAGATCACCTTCCGAGCCAGCCGATTTCCCGTCATGGTTCATTATCCGAAAACAAAACTGATCCAATGCTAGGGGTGAAAGATGGCTTGCCGCGCCCCGCTTGCGCGGGGCTCGCAATGACGGCGGCGGCCCCTGCTTACCCCATCAATTCAAACGGCCCGCCGGCGTCCAGGGCTTTTTGGTAGGCTGGGCGGGATTCGAGGCTGGTGAGGTAGGTGGCGAGTTTGGGGGTGAGGGTGCTGCGGGTGGAAGCGGCTTGCAGGGGGAAGCTCATCATGATGTCGGCGCCGGTCAATTCATTACCGGCAAAATACGGTGCCGCGCCAAGCTCGGCGTCCCAGAACGCGATGTGGGTTTTAATCTGCGGGTCGAGATAGGATTTGATGACCCCTTGCGTGATCATCCGTGCCACCGGCTTGATGAAAAATGGCAGTTGCGGGGATTTCGGGATGGCACCGAACACCAGCTTCATCACTAACAGTGGCATCGCCGAACCTTCGGCATAATGCATCCAGTAAGTATAGCGCAGGCGTTCCGGCGTGCCACGCGCCGGGATCAAGCGGCCATGCCCATAGGTATCAATCAGGTACTCCACAATCGCGCCGGTCTCGGCGATGGTTTTGCCCTCATCGGTAATCACCGGCGATTTACCCAGCGGGTGCACCGCCCGCAGTTCCGCCGGGGCCAGCATGGTTTTGGCATCGCGCTCATAGCGTTTGACCTCATAGGGAACGCCCAACTCCTCAAGCAGCCAGATCACGCGCTGCGAACGCGAGTTGTTCAGAT
>JARLJJ010000633.1 GCA_031291275.1 Formivibrio sp. | reverse complement strand
GGCCACGATCCCTTTGCCTATCTGAAAGACATCCTCTCCAGACTTCCCACCCATCCCAATAGCAGGATCGAGGAATTGTTGCCCCATCGCTGGCAGCCCGGCACCGCCATCTAAAACAAGACGGGTTCCCCGTGGGCTTACGATAGTTGATTATATGTGACATTTTCATGACGCTTTGTTGACATGCCTTCTTCGTTTCCGCAATGGATACCCTTCATGGTGCTGGTTAGAAACTGTAGGAGATGGTAGTTACCCTGATGATTTCTTAGATTCACTGTTGAGCAGTAAGTCGGAGGGGAGGAGGCATCTAGACCGGACAGAGGTGAAGGATCGGGCTATCGCCCTCTCCTTCGCTATTCCACTAGGTCATTCACAGCTTGCTGGAGCTGTAGACAGACGGTGGAGAGCGTGGATGAAGGGGCACGCACTGAGCGCTTTTTTCTTATTCAGATTAAGACCGAAGGGCTTAAATCTGAATTTGTATTACCCCATGGGTAGGTCAAAGGTGCAAAACTCCCCCTAACCCCATCATATAGATTGGGTTAGTTGGACGCCCGACCTACCACAAGGTACACCCCATGGTATAGGTTCAAAAATCCTCAACCGTAGCCACAGCTATGTGTTGCGTGTATCGACTAGATTGAGGTCCGGCGCTTGTCGATTCACACTCACTGGCACGGTCTGCGGCGGCCTTGAGGGCCAACTCCACCGTTGGGGTTTCGCCAGATTTCTTCTGCCCCTGCGGCATCAATGATGCCGCCCTCTCGAACCCGAACGTATGGATGCCGATAAAGTTCGAGAGTAAATGATTATTTGGTGTTGGTAATCTCCTTGTAGGTTTCAATCACATGTTGCTGAGGCACCATCTTGAACGCCTGACGGAGATGAGCTGCAATTTGCTCTTCAGACACTCCGTTTTTCTGCATCTGTTCAACCTCAGCTGTAGCGATCCCTATTTGCGCAATGGCCATGTCCAAAAATTGCTGAACCATTTGTGATCTAGTATAGCCAGCAACTTCTGCAAATCGATCGACAAACGCCAATATTTCGCCTTGAACACGGACCATAAACTCCGCAGAACCCTCAGCAGCTTTTCGAGCGCGACTACGGCGTTTGCGTTCAGCCGCCGTCATCGTATGCTCACCTAGAGGTTTCGGCCCACGTTTCACAACAGCCGGAGATGAATCTAGATTTGCCATAAATGAGAGACTACCACCAAATGCGTGACATGTCACCAGTAAATCGATAGGCTGGACACACATTAAACGTTCGTCTTTTTATGTTGTCAGGAGGGTGGATCATGGCTAACGGCCGATTTGTCGCGTACTACCGCGTTTCAACTCAGCAGCAAGGGAAAAGTGGCTTGGGGCTGGAAGCACAAAAGGCGGCTGTCTCTGCCTACCTGAACGGCGGGGCATGGGAGAGAGTAGGAGAATTTGAAGAAGTGGAAACGGGCAAGGGTTCTGACGCATTGGCGAAGCGCCCACAGCTCAAGGCGGCTCTCGATGCTTGCAAGAAAACCGGGGCCACTCTCATCATTGCCAAACTGGATCGTCTGGCCCGTAATGTTCACTTCGTGTCTGGATTGATAGAAACCGGGGTTGAGTTCGTTGCAGCGGACATGCCGCAAGCCAACAAGACCATGATCCAGATGCACTCGGTCATGGCCGAGTGGGAGCGTGACCAGATCAGCAAGCGCACCAGAGACGCGCTGGCCGCAGCAAAAGCACGTGGCGTGGCTCTTGGTACTGCCGGCCCCGCGAACCTGCGGCCGAACATTGAGCAGCGTCAGCAGGCAGCACAGGACTTTGCAGACCGTCTCGCACTGACGCTGAAAGGCTACAAGATGGCCGGCCTGTCACAACGAGGCATAGTTGCCGAGCTAAACCGAGCGGGTATCAAGACAACGAAGGGTGGGGAGTGGTCGCTGACACAGGCTCAACGGGTACTGAGTCGAATCAATCTCAATTAGTTGGGTCTGGCGAGGCAGAAACACCCCTTGGCTGCATCGCCAGTATTGGTTTGCAGACGGACCTACCGCCCGTTCGACGCAGCGGCGGCACCCTTGTGCGATTGACTGGCAGTGACAATTTTAAGACGATTTCAGACAGCCAGAAAATACGCGCTATGCAGGCTTGATAAAGTTAATTTTATAGTCCAGTTTATTCAGCAGTTCCGCCTTGTCTCTCACAGGCGCCAATAGTGACGCATCAAGATAACCCCTAGCCGCCCCAGTTGCCTTGAAGGGCAAATCCTCATCTTCGCCATCCTGCGCATGACCAGTGATACAGAACAATCTTAGCGGGGTAGGCTCTTGTATTGCCCCATAAGTCAACAGTGTGTGCCGAAATGCATGAGCACCTAGAATGTTGGAAAATGGTGTTTCATCACGCAAATCGGTATCCCGCAATAAATCCCGGAACCAATCTTCAGCGTTTCCGCTCGCCCTTTCATTTACCGGCTTCCAAGCGGGAAACAACAGCTTTTCACCTTTTGATTTCAGGCGAATAACGTACTCCAAAAAACCGAGTTCGATTAGTTTTTTGTGCAGCGGAACTTTCCGAGAATCGCCAGTCTTCACTGATTTTCTGATACGAGAATCAGCTTCCGTTTCATCCGTGATCCATAAGTGCCACTCTCCAGACTCGGAGTCTTGCAAAACATCTACCTGTGGATTTATCTGGCAAAGCTCATTGATTCTTGCCCCAGTGAATAACCCCAAATGCGGCAACCAGTAACAATGCGCAAGGTCTGGACGTGATGCAAATTTTTGCATTTCCTGACCACAGAAGAGACGTTCAAGCTCATGCAGTTTGAATGCTCGCTGTTTGTCTTCCCCAGCCACCCGAACGCCTTTGTACTTGTATGGTTTGACAGTTAGGGCTGTCGCGTTTGTGAAGCCTTCACCAACTAAATACGTTAGGAATGTGCTAATGCACGTTCGATAAGTGTATGTAAAAGTTTTTGGCCCAATTAGTTCTAGGTGTTTTCGTTCGGCCAATTCAGTGACGTTGATTTTTTGCTTACGGCATTCATCTTTCCATCGAGGCGGAAGCTTCAATAGGAGAGAAAAATATTTATTTAAATCAGACTGAACAATCCGACTTACTGGCTTATCACCAACAACTTCAAGAAAAAGCGGCAAAGCATACTGGTGTTTTCCATACATCCCTTTGGGATTTTTATTCGGATATTCGGCCAAAAACTTATCAATTGCTTTATTGAGCATCGGCGCAGATTCGCCAATATCGACATTACTGATTGATAGAGTTGGAGCTTGCTTTTGTGCTGCGTAAAATGCAGTAATTGCTGTTCTGATGTGGGAATCAATGGCTTCTGCGTCTTCAGGCTTGGCATCGTCAAAAGCCATTTCAGGTCCACGCTCTGTCATTATCATGCGAGTGATGTAATCCAGACGAAGTGAATCTTCCGCTATTGCGTCGGGGGTCGAAATAGCAGCTGACGCATATGCTGTTGCGTTGCCGCTCATCATCGCTTTGACTTCAGCCCCCCATCTCGCCAAGAATTGTTCTTGCTCGGGTGTTCGCTTCTGCCTGGGCTTATATTTTTTGGGGCTATTCACTGCGTCTGCGTTATCTCTCAGCACCTCTTCGAGCGCAGCCCCCCATCTCGACAAGAATTGCTCTTGCTCGGGTGTTCTCTTCTGCCTGGGCTTGTATTTTTTTGGGCTATTCATTTCGACCCTAACCTCGTAAAACATGCGTTTTGTCTTGGCCGCGTATTCTAGCGCCAGCGGTGCAGCCTTGTGCCGATTACTGGTTGAAAGGGTCTTAGTAATTTCACGCAAACCAATGATGCCACGCAAGTCAGCCGGGACGGCGATGCGAAAGGTGAAATTATCGCCCCGGCGGAGCAAATATGAAGTGAAATTTGACATGGTCGCAGGTCGAGCGCTTTGTAGCACTCTCTTGTAGCAAAACAAGTAAAACCCACGAAAAAACAAAGCCTTGATCGTAAAATCAAGGCTTTAGGTGTTCTGGCGGAGAGAGGGGGATTCGAACCCCCGATAGGCTATTAACCTATACACGCTTTCCAGGCGTGCGACTTAAGCCACTCATCCATCTCTCCGCAAAGGAGGCCGAATAATACCCAACCTACCCTTCTCTGGCAACCACAATCTCACGCAACGGTTACTGGGATCTTGCCAATCCGGGCCTGCCACTCTTTTGGGGCAATGGCATGGACCGAAGTACCAAGACTGTCCACTGCTACCGTCACCGGCATATCGACCACATCGAACTCGTATATGGCTTCCATCCCCAGATCTTCGAAGGCCAGCACCCGGCTGGCCTTAATCGCCTTGGAAACCAGATAAGCCGCGCCACCGACCGCCATCAGATAAACAGCTTGGTTATCCTTGATCGCGGCAATCGCTTCCGGACCACGTTCGGATTTGCCGACCATGCCGAGCAAGCCGGTCTGCTCCAGCATCTGCCGGGTGAACTTGTCCATGCGCGTGGCCGTGGTCGGTCCGGCCGGGCCAACGACTTCGTCGCGCACCGGATCGACCGGGCCGACGTAGTAGATAAAGCGGTTGGTGAAATCCACCGGCAGCTTTTCGCCGCGATTAAGCATGTCGGTCATGCGCTTGTGCGCGGCATCGCGCCCGGTGAGCAGCTTGCCATTCAGCAGCAAGGTTTCGCCCGGTTTCCACTGGGCCACTTCGGCCTTGGTAATGCTATTCAAGTCCACGCGACGCGAACTGGGCGAAGCGGTCCAGGTTACATCCGGCCAGTCCGCCAAATTCGGTACTTCCAATTCCGCAGGGCCAGTGCCATCAAGAATGAAATGCACATGGCGCGTGGCGGCACAGTTGGGGATCATCGCGACCGGCAGGTTGGCGGCGTGGGTCGGGAAATCCTTGATCTTCACATCGAGTACCGTGGCCAGCCCGCCCAAGCCCTGCGCGCCAATCCCCAACGCGTTGACCTTTTCATACAGTTCGATGCGCAATTCTTCGGCGCGATTACTCGGGCCACGGGCGATCAGCTCTTGGATGTCGATTTCCTCCATCAGCGCTTCCTTGGCCAGGATCATCGCCTTCTCGGCTGTGCCGCCGATGCCGATGCCGAGCATGCCGGGCGGGCACCAGCCAGCGCCCATGGTCGGCACGGTTTTCAGCACCCAGTCGACGATCGAATCGGACGGATTGAGCATCGCGAACTTGGATTTGGCTTCCGAGCCGCCGCCCTTGGCCGCGATGTCGATTTCCACGGTATTACCCGGCACGATCTCGTAATGAATCACCGCCGGCGTGTTGTCCTTGGTGTTCTTGCGGCTGCCGGCCGGATTGGCCAGCACCGAAGCACGCAGTTTGTTGTCCGGATGCAGGTAGGCGCGGCGTACGCCTTCGTTGATCATGTCGGTGACCGACATCGTGGCGCCATCCCAGTGCACATCCATGCCGACGCGCACGAACACCGTGACAATGCCGGTATCCTGGCAGATCGGCCGATGGCCTTCGGCGCACATGCGGCTGTTGGTCAGGATCTGGGCGATGGCATCCTTGGCGGCGGGGCTTTCTTCGCGCTCGTAAGCCTCACCTAGCGCTTTGATGTAATCGATGGGATGGTAATAGCTGATGTATTGCAAGCTGTCGGCGATGCTTTCGATGAGATCGCCCTGGCGGATGATAGTCATTGTCTGTCCTTATCGTGTAGCCCGGCGAACGGGCTTTTATCTCCAAGCCTGTCGATTGTAACATTCACGAATGCCGGAAAATCAGCGCTTGTTCATTGCCTTATTCCCGCCGCCCGCCTTGCGCACGGCGCTGCATGAAATCGCGCTTCAGCGCCAAACGTGCCTCGGCGGTCGCGTCATGCCCGCAGCCAACTTGCACCTGACTCTGGCTTTTCTGGGAATGACCCCGACTGCATCCATGCCTGCAATACTTGATGTACTGAGGCAAGCATCCACGCTGGATTGCACACTGGCACTGGATACCCTGGGCACATTTGCAAATGGCGGTATTGTTTGGGCCGGCTGTCGTCACATACCAGACACGCTGAATGAATACGCTGCCAATTTGCGCTCAGCCTTGGCTGGCAAAGCTATTGTTTTCGATAACAAGCCGTTTTGCCCGCATATCACCCTGCTGCGCAAAGCCACCGTTTGCGATGCGCCAATTGAACCGGCAATTGAGTGGCAGCCCGCAGCAGCGCAGCTCTGTATCTCACGCTCAACCGCGGACGGGTCGGTCTATCAAGTGGTAAGCTCTTGTCCCTGAACCTGTTCCATCTCACCAGATTTATTGCCAGAGAATCGCCATGCATTATGAACACCTTGTTGCCGTCAACGATCTGACCAACCCGCTCACCACAGTCATCACGCGCAGCCAACTCTGGCAAGGCTTGTTGCTCAAGGCGGAATCCCCCCAGCTTTTCCACCCGCACATCGAAAGCGTTACGATCCTTGAGCGGACCGCCACCCTGATCCGGCGCGAGGTCAATTTTGGCAACATGCTGGTACGTGAACACATTCATCTGCAGGAAGCACTCAGCCTGCACCATGATACTGAACCGGGGAAAAATCACGCGGGTGGCAAGCTGCTCGTGCAAATTGAAGAACCCAATGCAGATAATCTTCTCGTTCGATTTGGCTACGAAATACCCGACCCGACTGATCCAGAAGCAACGAAGCTCATCGGTTACCTGCAAGAAATGTGGCGTCAGATGGATGTGGATAGCATTCGTAAAATTCGGGAGCTGGCAGAAACAGGCCATCTGGATATGAAACAACAATAAATCCGGTTTGTGTCGTTTTTCTACAAGCCCGGTTTCACCAAACTGATAAGCTAGATGCCTTGATTTGCCCTTAGCCGGCCCAACCGGCATTTCCTCCATGCGATTTAACATCAGGCGCGACGTTCTTCAACTCGCGCTGCCAGTACTTGCCGAACAATCTTTTTTTATCCTGATGGGCATCGTCAATACCATCATGGCCGGTCGAATCAGCAGGGAAGCTGGCGCGGCCACCGGGGCAGTTGATTCGATCAACGTTATCTTTATCAATTTTTTCGCCGCATTATCAATTGGCGCAACCGTCGTGGTCGCCCAATACATCGGTCAGCGCAATATCCGCATGGCCAATGAGGCCGTCAAACAAGCCCTGGCTGCCAACACGCTGATATCGGTTACCTCTGCCTGCATGATCTGGATATTTGGCGATTGGATTTTGCATCTGTTGTATGGCAAGTCCGAACCTGCCGTCATGTCTGCCATGCAAACCTATCTGAACATCACGCTGATCGGTTACCCGCTAATGGCCATCACTCAGGTGATCTGGGGTTGTTTGCGCGGCGCGGGAGACACCAAAACACCGATGAAGGTCAATATCGTGATGAACGTGCTCAATATCGTTTTGGGCTATGTATTGATCTATGGCCTGCATCTAAAAAATGCCCATTTCGATATTGATATTGCCGGTCAAGGCGTTCGCGGCGCAGCCATTGGCATCACATTGGCTCGCGGTATTGGCACCGTCCTGGCCATACTGATCATCTGGCGCGGGGTATCGGTCATCCGCCTGAAAAACCTGCGCCATTTCCGCTTTGATCGTGCCATTCAACGTTCTATTTTTGGCATCAGTACGCCATCGGGCTCGGAAGCTTTGCTCTTTAACGGGGGCAAGATCATTACTCAGGTTTTCATTGCCGGCATGGGCACGGTAGCTCTGGCAGCCAATACTTTCGCGGCGTCGATAGTGGCCTACATGAACTTGCCGGGCTTGGCGCTGCAGATCACGTTGACCACGATGATCGGACAAAACATGGGCCGCGGCGATATCCAAGAAGCAGAACGGACATTCCATTATATTTTCAAGCTTGGCACGATTTGCATGACGGCGATGGGGCTGATCACATTGCCATTGGCTTACTGGTTTGCCTGCCTGTTCAGTCGCGATGGAGAAATCATCCAGCTCACCACGCGCATCATCCAGCTCAACTGCTTCTTTATGATTTTTTGGTCCGCTTCCTTTGTGCTTCCTGCTGGATTGAAAGGTGCGGGTGATGCCAAATTCACCATGTGGGCCACCATGGCTGGCATGTGGATATTCCGGATTGTAATGGGCTATACCCTGGGTATTGCGCTCGGTTTTGGCATCATGGGTGTATGGATGGGGATGTTTATTGATTGGATGGTGCGTGCCGTTCTGTTTTACCTGCGCATGGTCAGCGGCAAATGGAAGACCATGAGCGTGATTGGCAGGGCTGCACCTTCTGCAAGCGCACTGGACTGAGCACCGATCCACCCTCGCCCATCGCTTGAACATTGTCAGTATTGTGCGTCGTCAATGGCGTGCTATGCCTACTGCTTATTTAGTGCCATACGCCCGCAAAAAAATATCGACCGACCGCGCCACGACTTCGTCGAGTGACGGTAAACCATCGGCATTACAGGCCCCCATCAGCAACGGGTCCATGATTTCCGCCCGGAGCAAGGCGGTGAAATGCTGAGCAGCCACCATGGCGTTTTCCGGCCTGAATTTCCCCAATGCCACGCATTTTTCAAAGTAGTCCGCAAACTTGCGCATCCCTTCCTTGGGGCCGCGTTCGTAAAACTGCCGGCCAACATCCGTTCGCCCAGCCTCGGAGTAGACCACCCGCAACACTGAAATCAGCTTGGCTTCACTGATAAACGTCACAAATTTTTCACCAAACGTCTGCAGGGTGGTGCGCACATCCTTAGCCGGATCAAGTCCCGCAAAAACCCCCTCCATATGCGCCTTGGCACACCGGTGCATCACCTCGACAAATAACGCTTCCTTCGAGGGAAAGTAGCTGTAGAGCGTTGCTTTCGAGCCACCAACCCGTGCAGTGATTTCCGACATGGATGCCTGCTCAAAGCCATGCTCGCGAAAAACCTCGGTCGCCACATCCATAATCGCCTGCCGGCGCACTTCGCTTTTGATTCGCATCGCCTCTCTCTTATATGAACCAGTTGGTACAGTTTGGCTTGACATCGGCAAAGTGTCAATTCAAACTGTACCGTACAGTACATATAAGGATGGTTTGCCTTGGAAACGCCTACTATTGATAACATCATCAGGTTGCCACTGCGGCGCAGTGTGCTCTGCCTGGCGAGTGCACTGGTCCTGAGCGCATGCGCCCAGTTGCCGGAAATTGGCCAAAAACCCGACATAAAAGCGGCCAACGCATGGTCAGCGAGCAAAAGTTTTTCCGCGCCAGAACGAAATTGGCCAGTGGACCAGTGGTGGCATGCCTATGGCGATACGCAACTCGATACGCTCATCGACGAAGCGCTGCAAAGTGCGCCCAGCCTGGCCATTGCACGGGCTCGGCTAATGCGTGCCGACGCCACGATTGAAAGCACCGGAGCCGCCGCTTTACCGCAAATTTCAGCCAATACCTCAGCCAGCATCACCAAGCAAAGCTACAACTACCTCACCCCGCGCAACATGTTGCCGCAGGGTGAACATGGTTATGGCCGCGCCACCCTGGATTTCAGTTGGGAAATGGATTTCTGGGGGCGCAACCGTGCTGCAGTGGCTGCCGCAACTTCTGAACAAATGGCAGCGCAAGCTGAATTGGCCCAGGCTCGACTGGTACTGACAACATCAATCACCGCTGCCTATGCAGAATTGACCCGTCTGCATGCCGCACACGATACCGCCGCCGCCGCATTAGAAGTACGCGGCAAAACGGCGAAACTCTTCCGCGAACGTTTTGACAATGGCCTGGAAACCATGGGCAGCGTGCGTCAGGCCGAGGCGCGTCAGGCTGCCGCGCAATCGGACCTGTTCGTCGTTGATGAATCACTGGCATTGCAACGCAACCGGCTTGCCGCACTGATGGGCAAAGGACCGGATCGCGGGCTCAGCATCAACCGGCCACAAATCAATCTGGCCCAGCCATTCGGTTTACCCCCGCGACTGGAACTCAACTTATTGGGCCGTCGCCCGGATATCGTCGCCGCGCGTTTACGCGCAGATGCCGCGGGTAAGCGAATCGATGTCGCACAAGCTGATTTTTATCCGAATGTAAACCTGAGTGCTTACGTTGGCGCCCAGTCGCTGGGTTTAGGGCGGCTTTTGAAGGCGGGATCGGAAATTGCCAGTATTGGACCAGCCATTTCCTTGCCCATTTTCCAAGGAGGTCGTTTGCGTGCAGAACTCAAGGGCGCACGTGCCGATTATGACGCCGCTGTAGGCAGCTACGAAGAAACCGTGACCCAGGCCCTGCAAAGCGTGGCCGATGCCTCGGTCAGCCAACGCGAACTATCCGGCCAGTTGCAGTACAGCAACGTCGCCGTCAACGCCGCACGTGAAGCATGGCAGATCGCCAATAACCGCTATGAAGGCGGCCTGTCCAGTTATATCGACGTGCTGAATGCCGAAGATACGCTGCTTTCGAATCTACGCAGTCTGACCGATTTACAGTCGCGGGCGTTTACGCTGGATGTCGCGCTGGTGCGGGCATTGGGCGGCGGCTTTCAGAGCCAGGCCAACTGAACTAACAAACGAACAAGTCCCTATCATCAAGGATGAACAACATGACGACTCATACCAATCCAGCCGCCCCCCATATCACCAAGAGCAATCGTCGCCGCCGCGGATTTATCGCACTCGGTACGGCATTAGGCATCGGCGGAGCTTCTTTCGGAACGTATTGGGCGATGTATGCCTCGCACTTTGTTTCAACCGATAACGCCTACGCCTCGGTTGAAATCGCCCAAGTGACTCCCTCGGTCAGCGGCACCGTCAAACAAGTGAATGTGGTGGATACCCAGCAGGTCAAACAAGGCGATGTTCTAGTAGTCATTGACGATACCGATGCCCGTTTGGCGCTCGCTGAGGCTAACGCCGAATACGGTCGAGCCGTCCGCAAAGTACGCGGTCTGGTTGCCACGGATGCAGGGCTCAATGCACAGATTGCGGCACGCGATGCCGACAAAACCCACGCGGCAGCGCAACTGGTATCCGCGCAGTCCGACTTTGATCGCGCACAGCTCGATCTCAAGCGCCGCAAGGCCCTGGCGAGTTCAGGTTCGGTCTCTGGCGACGAGTTGTCGCGTGCACAAAACGCTTTTGCTACGGCGCAAGCCAACCTGGACGCGGCCAGGGCCATGATAGTTCAGGCCCAGGCTAATCGCGCCGTTGCAGTTGGCTCGCGCCAAGCCAATATGGTTCTGATCGACAACAGTACGGTGGAAACCAATCCCGAAGTCGCCTTTGCCCGCGCTCGCCGCGATCAGGCAAAAGTAGACCTGGAACGCACCCAGGTCCGTGCGCCAGTGGATGGTGTCATTGCGCGACGCCAGGTTCAAATCGGCCAACGCGTCCAGGCCGGCGCTTCCTTGCTTTCGGTCGTTCCCGTGGCACAAATGCATGTCGATGCCAATTTCAAGGAAGTCCAATTGCAAGACGTGAAACTGGGCCAACCAGTTGAAGTGACTGCGGACATCTATGGCGACAAGATTGCCTATCGCGGCAAAGTCACAGGATTCCCCGGCGGCACCGGATCGGCGTTCTCATTGATCCCAGCTCAGAACGCCACAGGAAACTGGATCAAGGTTGTACAGCGCTTGCCTGTACGTATCGATCTCAATCCGGAAGATTTAGTCAAGTTTCCCTTGCAGGTTGGGTTGTCAATGCATGTGAAGATCGATACTCGCGATTCCAAGTAAGGATGCATCATGTCTACTTCCCAACCCTTGCATAGCGGTGAAGCGCCGCTAACAGGCAAGATGCTGTGGATCGCAGCACTGGCATTGGCCGCCGGCAATTTTGTGGCGGTGCTCGACACAACCATTGCCAATGTCTCGGTCGCCAATATTGCCGGTGGGCTAGGTGTGACCAGCAGTCAGGGCACCTGGGTGATTACCTCCTATGCTGTTGCAGAAGCCATCACCGTGCCGCTGACTGGTTGGTTAGCCGCCCGGTTTGGTGCGGTACGGGTATTCGTCACGTCGATGCTCATGTTCGGCTTGTGTTCCGCCTTGTGCGGTTTTGCCAATTCACTGGGATTATTGATTGCCGCACGAATATTGCAAGGTCTGGCAGGCGGCCCATTGATGCCCCTCTCGCAAACGCTGCTATTGCGTATCTTCCCAAAGGGAAAAGCCGGTGCCGCCACAGGTATCTGGGCCATGACCACGCTGATTGCGCCAATCATGGGGCCGATCCTCGGCGGCGTGCTATGCGACCAAGCCTCCTGGCCGTGGATATTCTTCATCAACGTTCCGATCGCCCTTGCCTGTGCCTGGTTTTCCTGGGGACTGCTCAAGCGTTACGAACATGCACTAGAACGATTTTCCTTCGATGCCATCGGACTGGGCTTGCTGATTGTCTGGGTTGGCGCACTGCAAATCATGCTGGATGAAGGCAAGGATCAAGATTGGTTCGCTTCTACTGAAATCTGTATTCTGGCCTTCGTCGCAGTCATAGGCTTTGCTGCCTTCCTGGTCTGGGAGCTGACCGAAGAACATCCGATCGTGGATTTGCGCGTATTCCGGCATCGGGGCTACACCATGAGCTTGGTCACGCTGGTGCTGGCCTTTGGCGGTTTTTTTAGCATCAGCGTACTTACGCCGCTGTGGTTGCAAAGCTATATGGGCTACACCGCCACTTGGGCAGGGATGACTACCGCCTGGAGCGGCGTGCTCGCCGTTATGACTGCGCCCTTGGTTGCGGCAATGGCCATGAAAATGGACGGTCGGAAACTGGTATTCGTCGGCGTTTCCTGGCTGGGCCTGGTGACTTTATGGCGTGCTTTTGGCGTAACTGACATGACCTATTGGCAGATTGCCTTGCCGCTCCTGCTTATGGGGCTAGGCATGCCACTTTTCTTTGTACCGCTAACCGGATTGGCACTGAGCAGCGTTGACGAAGAAGAAACGGCTTCAGCCGCCGGCTTGATGAACTTCATGCGAACCTTGTCCGGAGCCTTTGCCACCTCGCTCGTGAATACGGTCTGGGAAAATCGTATTCGCTTCAACCATGCCAGTCTGGTAGGTCAACTCGATGTTTCCGGTGAATCTACACGGGGGCTGCTGGATTCAGGGATGAGCATGGACAGCGTGCGTGCAACCCTGGACCGGATATTGGAAAGCCAGAGCGTAATGCTGGCCACCAACCAGCTCTTTATGGCAATCGCGGTTATTCTGATCATTGCCGCGCTGACCATCTGGCTCGCGCCCAAGCCAAGCAGAGTGGCTGACACCTCGGCTGCGCACTAATATTTCCGCCATCGTTTCCGTTCTCCATCAACGAATCCGCCATCCGCATTGCACTGGATGGCGGAAACTCACACATAATGGGACAACGTTTTTTTGGCCAACAAGGCAGCGAATACTCGACTACGAACTCATAAAGGGGTCAACACGGTTCAGAATTCGCCAGGACTATCGACAAACGAAACGTTAATGCAAGCGGTAGAGCTCATAGCGCTCCCGATGGTCTCCGGCACGATGTCCGCTCCAAAGCAGTTCACCATCCGGATGAATTCCCCCTTTCCCGGATTCAGTCTCAACCAGCATAAATCGACACTGTTTCGCCTGGGGATCAACTTCAACGCGCAGCGTTTGAAGTGCCGCGTAGTATTCCAGCAATGCACGCTGCGGTTCGCCCAAGTGAACGCTCGATACGCAGCCAGACTGCGGAAGATAGTGTTTCAACTGGGTAAAGGGATCGGAATAGCGTTTGGTGTAATCCAGAAAGGGCATACCCAGGATCATCGCCAGCCCCCAGCACAAGCTAAAACCGGCACACCAAGCAATCAGCGGACGATGGCAAGCCATTTTTGCACGGATCAATACCCAGCCCAGCGACAATGTAATGATCAGCGCCAACGCAAGAATGAACAGCGAGCCATGCGGGTGCAGGCCCGGCGCACTTGCTTCAAACCGCGTCCAGATTGGCTCCGGGTATCCCCAGGCCAATGCCAATCCTGCAATCCATAAAACCAATGCCAGCAGACCAAAAAGGACTTGCAGTGCAAAGCGCCATTTCGCTGAAGGCGGCTGCTCGAAACGCAGCGCCCCGGGAGCAAGGATGGCTAATCCGGGCAAAAGTGGTAAGGCATACAATTCACGAGCATCCGCGGCACTGCTCAATACAACCAGACTGACTGTAAAAATGGTCAGTGGGATAGACCAGATTTCTGGCAATACACCACGTTGCCGCCAGAGGGCTACAAAAGCCATCGGCAATGCCGGCAAGGCATACCAAGGCAATAATGTCAGATAAAACCAATGCCCGGCAGAACGCGGTCCAAGACCGGCAGTACCGTTGAAACGACCAAAATTATTCACCCAGAACCAGGTGCGAAACAGTTCTGGCGAGCGCGCATACAAGGTGCCCATCCACAACAAAGGAAGTGGGAGCGAAACAAGCAGCGCAATCGACAGAAATCGGGCGTAGCGTAGAGTACGGCAGGAACGCACAATTACCGGCAATAGGATGCCGCAGATGCCAAGCAAGCCAGGGCCGAGCAAACCTTTGGCCAGAAAGGCTGCCGCCGCGCCAAAACCCAGCGCCAGCGCCCCGGGTATAACCCGGCGCAAACCCAGAATATAGCCATAGATACCCCAAGCCATGCCAGCCAACAAGGCAGTATCCGTAATCATCTGATGAGCACGGACAGCCAGACCCAGACATCCGAGCAATGCCAATACTGCCCAACGGCCAAACCCACGACCATGCAGCTCACGTGCTGCCAGCGCAACGGGAATAAAAGTCAGGATCAGAAAAAATCCGGAGGCCAGGCGTGCAGCATCGGGCGGATTGAAGATACCGCCCAATAATTTGAGAAATCCTGCCGCCACGATGAAATATAGCGGCGGTTTTTCCATGAAGGGTTCGCCCGCCAAGGTCGGCACCACCCAATCCCCGCTAGCCGCAATATGGCGAATCAGGCCAAAGGAATAGGCTTCATCCGGCTTCCAAGGCTCATGGCCAAGCAGGCCAGGCAACAGCCAGCACAGCACGATCAGCAAGAAAATCCAGAATGGCAACTGACGATCTGAACGTACATCCATCATCAGGCAACTTTTCGGGCCAACGCCCGTAATACATGCGCTGCGGCAGCAAAACCGAAGGTACCCGTTACGCAAACCGAGGCGCCAAAACCACCCGCGCAATCGAGTCGCACAGCGCCCTCACCCTGTGGTTTCTGGGCACAGACACTGCCATCAGCTTGGGGATAGACCAGTGTTTCAGTCGAATAGACACAATCCACACCCATTTTTTTATCGCCACGTGGAAAGCCATAATCTCGGCGCAAACTGGCGCGAACCTTGGATGCCAAGGGATCTTGCGTGGTTCGTGCCAGATCGTCGACCTTGATCTGTGTTGGATCGGTCTGGCCGCCCGCGCCGCCGGCCATGAGAATGGGTAACTTGCGTGCCTTGCAGGCAGCGATCAACGCAGCTTTGGTCTTGACGCTGTCGATGGCATCGATCACATAGTCGTAACCATGATTCAGATATTCATCAAAATTTTCCGGTGCAATGAAATCCTCGATCATGTTCACGCGGCAATCCGGATTGATCACGCGAATGCGTTCAGCCAGCGCAACTACTTTCATGCGACCAAAGTTGCCGTCATGCGCCGGCAACTGGCGGTTGGTATTGGATACACAGATATCGTCAAGATCGATCAGCGTGATATGGCCGATAGCCGAACGCGCGAGCGCTTCCGCCGCCCAGGAACCCACCCCGCCCACCCCGATCACGCAGACATGCGCCGCGCGAAAATGCGTCAGCGCCGCCCGGCCATACAGACGGGCAATTCCCCCAAAACGACGTTCAAAACTATCATCCAGCATCAAAGGAGTTCCGCATCCAGATCATGATCAGAGGCGCCAATAATACGCACTTTCACGAAATCGCCTACACAAACTCGACCGCTACCGGCCTTGAAGCGCACGACCCCATCGATTTCCGGGGCATCGGCATAGCTGCGCGCCAGCACTTGCGTACCCATCTGCTTGCCGAACTTGATCACCGGATTCACCGCATCTACCAGCACCGTCAATTCCTGGCCGACCCGGCGTGCAAGTTTGCGCGCGCTGATCTGCGCCTGTTTTTCCATGAAGCGGCGGCGGCGGTCTTCCTTGATTTCTTCCGGCACCGGATCGGGCAATTCATTGGCCTTGGCGCCCTCGACCGGTGAGTACGCGAAACAACCCACACGGTCGAGCTCGGCCTGGTCAAGAAAAGCCAGCAACTCTTCAAACTCGGCCTCGGTTTCGCCAGGAAAGCCGACGATGAAAGTCGAGCGCAGCACGATCTCCGGACAGATTTCGCGCCACTTATGAATGCGCGCCAGCACGTTCTCGGCATCGCCGGGGCGCTTCATCAACCTGAGGATGCGCGGACTGGCGTGCTGGAACGGGATATCCAGATACGGCAGCAGTTTGCCTTCCGCCATCAGCGGGATGACTTCGTCCACATGCGGATAGGGGTAAACGTAGTGCAGACGCACCCACAGGCCCAGCTTGGCAAGCTCGGTTACCAGTTCGGTCATGCGTGTCTTGACCGGACGTCCGTTGTGGAAAGCGGTGCGGTATTTCACATCGACGCCATAGGCGCTGGTGTCCTGCGAGATTACCAGCAGCTCCTTCACACCCGATTGGGCCAAGAGTTCAGCCTCGCGCAGCACATCGTTGGCCGGACGAGAAACCAGATCGCCGCGCAAGGAGGGAATGATGCAGAAGGTGCAACGATGGTTGCAGCCTTCGGAAATCTTCAGATAGGCAAAGTGCCTGGGCGTGAGGCGTATGCCGGCAGGCGGAACCAGATCGACGAACGGATCGTGTGGCTTGGGCAAGTACTCGTGCACATGCGTCATTACCTCGTCCTTGGCGTGCGGGCCAGTCACGGCCAGTACCTTGGGATGCGCCTGCTGCACCATGTCGCCACGTGCACCCAGGCAACCGGTCACGATGACCTTGCCGTTTTCCTTGAGCGCCTCGCCGATCGCATCCAGCGATTCCTGCACGGCGCTGTCGATAAAACCGCAGGTGTTGACCACGACCAGATCGGCATCGTCGTAGGTCTTGGAAATCAAGTAACCCTCAGCGCGCAACTGGGTGAGAATCTGTTCGGAATCCGAGGCAGCCTTCGGGCATCCAAGGCTGACGAATCCGACTTTGGGGGTAACAGGCATAACTATTCTCCGGGGCAACCACTGACTCCAGGCAGTGGTGCAAAAACAAAATGGGCATGCCGCAGGGCATGCCCATCAGAACCGGATGAGATTCTAAATCAAGCCATTAAGACTTGGTAGCTGGTTTGCGCGTTGTCTTGGCACGCGATGCCGCCGGGGCAGGCTCAGCAGGCGCGGCTGCGCTTTCTTGCACGGATTCAGCCGGCATGTCTGTTTCGGCATCAAATGCGCCACTGGCTCGCTCATTCATTTGTTGCTGCATCTGCATGAACATGCTGGCGCCACTTTCCAGATAATCACCCATCATTTTTTGCAATGCGGGTCCTTGGTATTTCATGAAATCGCCCCACAGACCCGGATTGGCAAAGTTCGTAGCGTCGCCCTTCAACACAGATTCGGCTTGCTCACTCGCTTTCCCCTGCATTTCCATGAACAGATGCAGGTTCTTATCCAGAAAATTACCCATCAATCCCTGCATGGCATTGCCATAAAAACGGATCATCTGGGTCAAGGCATCATGCGAGAACATCGGCATAGCACCAGCTTCCTCGTCCATGATGATCTGCATCAGCACGCTACGGGTAAGGTCTTCGCCAGAGCGTGCATCCAACACTTGAATATCCACGCTGCTGAGTACCAGTTGTTTCACATCGGCCAATGTGATGTAGCTGCTGGTAGAAGTATCGTACAGACGACGGTTGGGGTACTTCTTGATGACACGTTTTTCAGCATTCATGGCAAGGATCCAAAACATGATAATTTTGTTATAGCACGGGATGTCCGGGCAGATGAAAACAGGCTAAATTATACTTTTGTTGCAACGCACAAAAAATTATTGACTTTTAAACTAGCCACGACCAGAATGAATTCAAGGTTTGTGCATAGCAGCATTTTGCCACAATCCGGCAGGTGCAGCCCGACATTTACCCGTAACAGGAGAATTCAAATGACTAACGCTCAACAACAATTTGCCGATTTTGCTACCGAACAAATCGAAACCGCAATGCGCTTCGCCCGCATTTCCCTTGATTCAACCGAACGCTTGGTCAAGCTTCAAGTTGATACCACGAAAAGCGCCCTTGAAGAAAGTGCTCGCGCAGCCAAGGCAACCGTGGGCATCAAGGATGTTCAGGGTGGACTGGCTCTGCGCCAAGAACTTTCCGAAGCCGCCATGGATAACGCCGTTGCCTACTCGCGCAGCATGTATGGCATTGTCTCTCAAGCACAAAACGAGTTGTCGCAACTGATTGAAGAACGCTCAACAGCTTTCAACAAAAACGTGGTTTCTGGTCTGGATCGCTTTGTGAAATCGGCCCCGGCCGGCTCAGATGTTGCCGTGGCCGCCATGAAATCGACGGTACAAGCCACCGCAGCCGCCGTAGACAGCATGACCAAAGCCGCCAAGCAAGTTGCCGACTTTGCCGATGCATCGGTCAAGGCAGCCACTACCGCCACGGCAGACGCCGTCAAGACGGCCGCCCGCAAAAGCAATGGATCGACGATCTCTGCCTGATTCCCTCCTCGTCAGGCAAACAAAACGGGCACAGAGTATCGTGCCCGTTTTGTTTTAACCATCGTGAGAATCACTGTTTGTAAGGCGACCCACCCACAGCCATCATTGAAGCAGCGCATCCCTGAATACCTGGTAAGCCACCGCATCATACAAAACCAACCGCACTTCTTTAACCACATGCAAATCCGGCAATTCGGCCCGGATAGCTTCAATGGCAACATGGGCAGCATTTTGCATCGGATAACCATACACCCCGGTTGAAATTGCGGGGAACGCGATGCGTGATACTTCCTTCTTTTCAGCCAAAAACAAGGCATTCTGGTACGCACTGGCGAGCAAAGCCGCTTCTGGGTGATCAAAGCCATAACGCGGGCCACAAGCATGTATTACCCAGGCTTGAGATAACGCAAAACCCGGCGTAGCCACGGCGCCGCCAACTGCAACCCCACCCAATTGGGCACAGTACGCGGCTAGCTCTGGTCCTGCCGCCGAGTGAATTCGCCCACATACCCCGGCCCCTGGCAACAAGGCTGTGTTTGCCGCATTAACAATGGCATCGCAATCAGCCTGCATCAACAGATCGCCTTGGACACAACTCAGGATCGCGCTCATATCAGTTACCCCCGAACAAACCGTGCGGCTCATTCACAATATTCGATCTGCAATTGCAGAATACGTTCATCCCTGAACTCATTAACACTCATCTTGAATACAGCAGAAATGCTTGCCGGCAAGGGTTCGGCAGACTGAAAACGCATGGCATCGAGGACAAGGCCGTCGGCATTGGCCAGTTTCAGTTTCAGATGACGCTCACCGACCACGCGCTGCTCAACCACGCGGAATTGGCCCTGAAACAAGGGAGGGGGAAAATCCTGCCCCCAAACTTGCCGTTCCAGCTTTTCGGCTACTTCCAGCGCAAAAGACCCGGATGGCAATTCACCATCGGTTTCAATGATCCGGTTCAGATGCGATTCGGTCATCCACTCGCGGCAAACCGCCTCGAAAGCACTGGCGAAAACTGTGAAATCCTCGGCACGCAGGGTCAACCCTGCCGCAGCCGCATGTCCGCCAAAGCGCAGAATCAAACCGGGTTTTCGCTTGGAAACCAGATCAAGCGCATCACGCAAGTGCAAGCCGGATATCGAACGACCGGAGCCTTTGATCAATCCATCACCGCCATCGGCAAATACCAATGTAGGTCGATGAAATTTATCTTTTACACGCGAAGCCAGAATGCCAATGACGCCTTGGTGCCAATCGGCCCGATACAGGCTGATGCTGTAATCCCGATCGACTTCCAAGCCAGCCAGAATCGTTTCAGCTTCGTCGCGCATGCCCGCTTCAATTTCGCGCCGTGCGCGATTCATCTGGTCTAGTTCCTGGGCAAGCGGTAGCGCAACAGCTTCACTGTTTGCCAACAGACAGGTAATGCCTAGTGTCATGTCATCAAGACGCCCAGCCGCATTCAAACGCGGCCCCAGCGTAAAGCCCAGATCAAAACAAGCCGCCTTGGCAAACTTGCGCCCGGCCGCAGTAAACAAAGCCATCACCCCGGCGCAGGCACGACCAGCGCGCATGCGCTTCAAACCCTGCTCAACCAGGATACGGTTATTGGCATCGAGCTTGACCACATCGGCAACCGTACCCAGTGCCACCAGATCCAGCCATTGGGCGAGATTGGGTTCGGGACGCTCAGCAAAGGCACCACGCCGACGCAACTCTGCACGCAAGGCCATCAACACATAAAACATGACGCCAACACCAGCCAGATTTTTCGAAGGGAAATCACAGCCGGGCTGGTTCGGGTTGACGATCAATGCATCAGGCAAGGTATCCCCAGGTAGATGATGATCGGTAATCAGCACATCCATCCCAAGCGATTTCGCGGCATTGACTCCTTCAACACTGGCAATGCCATTATCTACAGTCAGAATCAAACCCGGTTGGCGAGTAGCCGCCAAAGCAACAATTTCCGGCGTCAGGCCATAGCCATATTCAAACCGGTTGGGTACCAAAAAATCCACTCTGGCGCCAAAAGCCGCCAGCCCTCGCATTCCCAATGCCGTGGCTGTCGCACCATCCGCATCGTAATCGCCCACAATCAAGATTCGCTCTTGTCGAGCAATAGCCTCGGCAAGGCGAACGGCAGCTGCGCCAATGTTTTTAAGTGCATCAAAAGGCAACAGATTGACGAACTCATGTTCCAGCTCAGTGCGTGAACGAATGCCGCGCGCGGCATACAAACGTGCTTCCAGCGCTGAAAAGCCGACCTCGGTCAATGCAGTGAGCAGTTCATCCGGAACGGCACGAATTTGAATTTTGGGCATGTATGAGGAAGTCAGTGTGAGTTTGGAAATGGCTGGTCTGAGTTCGATATTAAGACCAAGGCAAGCTTCGACGACGCCAAAAACGCCAGAGATCACGTTTACGGACGCTTATTTTAATGCCGGCTTCGGGTAGCGTAATGATCAACTCCGAAACTCCGCCATTTTGAAGCTGCACCAATGCGGGGGCAAGCCAGTCTCTTTCCAGACCAAGCCAGGCTTCACGCCAAGCCAGCGCATCGCGCCATAAAGCGGGCATGGACAGATTATCGAGTATCACCAGCGAATCCGTGCCATGCACACCGGAAAAACTGCCAGGACTAGGTACACAATTGACGCCGGCAATCCCGGCTAAAGCACCTAACAGTGGATCATCGCTATGGATAAGGCTCGTCGACTGGGGTTGGACTTCCGGCAATGGATAAACGCCGCCACCCCACAGCCACAGACTATTAATCAGCGGCCTGCCCTGTCCGGCCCGGCTGTCGTTCACGGGATGCGCATATAACATCATCTGGATTTCATTGATCAGTTGGTGCCAACGCCCGGCATCGCGCCCTTGCGGCAAAAATTCACCCATATTGCGACCCAAAACTGATTCCAGCGGGGTAAATGAGGCATCGGGAGCAGCCGGCAATCGCAGCAACCAACTGTCAGGCGAAGCCGCAAGGAAAAAGAGACCATCGTCCGCGAACTGCACATTCAACGCATCGATTAACTGCTTGGCTTCATCCGCCGTCACTTCCAGGGCTTTAGGATCTGCGACTTCTGCACCGCGTTGATTGATAGCCAAGTGCACCGGATCGGCTCGTAACCAGAAGCCAGGAGACGGACAAGCATCCGCTGCCAGCAGGGTCAAAGGACCTGCAGGAAAATCTTTCAGACCAAACGCCTGTCCCTGCCAATCTCGCGCAGGAATGGGTGTAAACAATTCACATCGTCCACGCCCAGCGAGCAGGGAAAATGCAGGCAGTGTTAAACCGACAGTAACTTCAGCGGATTCAGTCTGATTGGGCCAGACGGCGTGAGGAATCAATAGATGGCAGCGCATGAGACTTATTCTACGTTGAGTAAGCCTTGCACATGAAAGATTAAAACAAAATCGTTTGATGCGCCGCAACAAAGCAGTTGATCTATCCTGCGTGGTAAACTGCCCGCTTCGCATTCCGAAGCCTATCATGTACGAACTCCTCATCGGCTTGCGCTATATCCGTGCCAAGCGCCGCAACAGCTTTATTTCCTTTATCTCGATGATCTCTATCATTGGCATCGCCCTCGGTGTTGCTGCGTTGATCATCGTCCTTTCGGTCATGAATGGCTTTCAGGAAGAGGTGCGAAGTCGCATCCTCGGCATGGCTGCGCATGTCCAGATTACCGGGGCGACCGGCACGCTGGAAAATTGGCAATCCACCGCCAACATTGCCCACCAGACTGAGCACGTCATTGCCACGGCACCCTATGTCTACGGTCAGGGTCTGCTGACCAATGGCGAACAGGTGAAAGGCGCACTGGTACGCGGCATCGATCCGGCGCAGGAAGGCGGCGTCAACGAAGTGGCGCAAAAACTGGTCGTCGGCAAACTGGCCAATCTCGTCCCTGGCGAATTCAGAGTGATTCTGGGCTGGCAGCTTGCCAATGAACTGGGCGTGCATATGGGCGACAAAGTCACGTTGATCACGCCGCAAGGCCAAGTCACTCCAGCCGGCATGATCCCGCGCTTGAAGCAATTTACCGTCGCCGGCATCTTCCGCGCCGAGTACTACCCTTATGATTCCGGTCTGGCGTTAATGGATATTACCGATGCGCAAAAGCTTTTCCGCATGGGCGATATGGTCAGTGGCGTGCGAGTCAAACTGGATGACCTCGACATGGCTCGTCATATCACCCATGTGCTGACCGATAAGATGCCAGACATGTATGTTTCCGACTGGACGCAAGAAAACCCCAGCTATTTCCGCGCAGTGGAAATTGAAAAACGCATGATGTTCATTATTCTGACCCTGATCGTTGCCGTCGCTGCGTTCAATCTGGTTTCCACATTGGTCATGGTCGTCACCGACAAGCAAGCCGACATTGCCATCCTGCGCACGCTAGGTGCATCGCCTGGATCGATCATGAAAATATTCATGGTGCAAGGTGCAATCTCCGGTCTGATCGGCACGCTATCGGGGGTGGCCAGCGGCGTTCTGATTGCAGAAAACCTGACCACCATCGTCCCCGCAATCGAACATTTCTTCGGCACCCGCTTTCTGCCATCCGATGTTTATCTGATCAGTGAAATGCCATCCCAGGTACTAATGGGGGATGTTTCCAGTATTGGCCTGATCGCATTGGTGTTGGCCTTTACCGCCACGCTCTTCCCCAGCTGGCAAGCATCCCGGGTCAATCCAGCAGAGGCACTGCGCTATGAATGATGTCATCCTGAAATGTGTTGATCTTGCCAAGACCTACCAATCTGGCGATCTGACCACCCCGGTGCTGGAAGATGTCAATTTTGAGCTGCAGCGCGGCGAAACCGTTGCCGTGGTCGGGGCATCCGGTTCCGGGAAATCCACGCTACTGCATTGCTTGGGCGCCCTCGACGTCCCGAGCGGCGGCAGTGTCGAACTGATGGGTGAAAATCCTTTTGCGCTCAATGACTCTGCACGCAGTCTGCTGCGCAACAAGCATCTGGGATTCGTTTACCAGTTCCACCATCTGCTGCCCGAATTCACCGCACAGGAAAACGTCGCCATGCCGCTGTTCATCCGCCGCATGAACAAGGCCGAAGCCCTCAAGCAAGCTGCAGAGATGCTGGATCAGGTTGGCTTGAGCCATCGCCTGCACCACAAACCGGGCGAACTTTCGGGGGGTGAGCGCCAACGTGCCGCCGTCGCCCGTGCATTGGTTACTCGTCCAGATTGTGTTCTGGCCGATGAGCCTACCGGCAACCTCGATCGTCACACGGCCATGACGGTATTCGAACAGATGCTGGAACTCAGCCGCAGCATCGGCACCAGCTTTGTAATTGTTACCCACGATATGGAACTTGCGGCGAAGTGCGGGCGGATCATGAAATTGGCAGATGGCCGGATTGTGGTCTGATGCTGTCCTGGCCAAAAGGAAAGCATGACGGGTTAAAAGTAATCCCCCACTGGCCATCGAAACAGGTTTGCATCAGCGAAATGGCTTGGGAACGACTCTTGATTGTACAAAGCCAACTCCCTGAAAGTATTTGCCTGATCGTTACCCGTGGCTACGAGCCAAGTGCTTCCCGCGTAGGTATATCGCGGAAATTATTCAGGGCCATCGGTATCTATTTTTTCCGCCATGCTTATAAATTTCGACGGGATGAACTGGAAGCGATCTTTGGTACGAATGGCCATGATGTTGACGGAAACCACATCGACGTTTCAGTAGCATTGAATGGACGTCGCTTGCGCTTCCTTCCTCTGGGCGTATTTACCCCACTGACCTGGCAAAACCAACGCTCCCAAAAATACACAACTGCGCTGCATGAAGTCAAAACAGCCTTGGTAGATCAAGGGTTTTGCATCCACAAGAACATGACGGAAAGTCTGCAGATTCATTGCGATTTGGTCTTATAAGCACCATTCAAGCTCTGGCGAATCAACACGGAAGACCCAGAGTACGGCACTTCGCATGCCTTACGAATCCACCAGTAAACGATTGATCCGATCGGTCAAATCTTCGTACTCCGTACGTTCCATTCCAAGATGTCGCAAGAAAACCGGTTCGATCAGGCGCCAGTCTCGAATCGGCGGTTGGATGAAGTGCTTTCTGACCACATGCCCAGCCAATCCAGAGATGGCGATCAAATTGCAGGCATGCAGCCAGTTATCATCTTCTCGAACATCGAAGATACTGATGTCTTGATGGTTAAGAATCGCCAAGCTCAGGTGCTCCGGCAGAAACCAGGTTCGGGCAAGCAAGTAGCCGACGATGGCATGGTTCGTCTGGTGGCGCTGATCTTCCACCTCCAGCATCTTGCTCAGAGACAGTCCTTCGCGTTTTTCAAGCGTAATGCGATAGTTGGCAAAACGCGCCTGCATCAGTGGCATACCGCAATCCTGGAACAATCCATAGGTGTAGGCATCGTCCACAGCGATACCGCTGATATGCTCAGCCAGACGTGCCGACACCAAGGCAACACGCAATGAATTGGTCCAGAATCGCTCCATCTTTGCTTCGCCCTCAGGACTTAGCGCATGGCGAAGCAGCACCCCGCGCACGATATTGCCCAGATTACGCAAACCCAGAAGCTGCAAGGCTTGGCGCACGGAGGACACGCGGCTATTCAGGCTAAAAAAGGGCGAATTTACCGTTTTCAACACTGCAGCCGAAAGTGTCAGATCGCTGGAAATCAGTTGCGCAATATGTGCAAAATCCGGCTCCGATCGCATCTGCTCTTGCTCCAATTGCAGCAAGATTGTCGGGCGCGGAGGAATCACCATGCTTTTCAGCAGTTCATCGGCATGTTTAGGATCGATTTCTTTAAGCATGGTTTTTCAGTCGTTGTCTAACCCAGTTGGCATGACACCTCTGAGTAAAATTAGATGGAAATTAGATACAGCACCCTTGCCATCATGCTACCTGTGCCGCACCGCGAATAAGTGCCACAATCGCCCGCAGTCCACTGCTGCGCGATGCAGACAGGAAACGGGTCAGTCCAAGTTCAGAGAGCCAGCCCTCGAAGTCCAGCCCCAAAATTTCAGCAGCAGTTTGTCCGTGATAACACGCAAATACCAGCGCCAGCAGACCTTGCACGACGCGCGAATCGCTACCTGCAGCCATCTGCAACTTGCCATCCTGCCATTCCAGCGACAGCCACACCCGACTTTCACAACCGGTGACGCGGTTCACTTCAGTACGCTGCGCTTCGGGCAATGCCGGCAAATCGCGCGCCAATTGCACCAGCATGCGATTCTTGGCTTCCCAGCCCACGGCGGAGGCCAATCGGCTTGCCACATTTTCCCGGGTTAATGGGGTCATCACGCCAGCAACTCCAGTATTTCGGGTAAAGCTGCCAGGAATTGATCCACTTCATCCGGCGTGTTGTAAGCGGCAAAGGAAACACGCAGCAGTGCAGGTACACCCAGCGCAGCCAGCAACGGTTGGGCGCAATGACTACCCACCCGAACGGCAATATCACGCGCATCGAGGAACTGCGCCACATCGAACGGATGCGCTCGCGCGAAGGCCAAGGCGGTGAGCGGTGCCTTGGCAGATCCCGAACCAAAAATCTGTACGCCGGGGATTGATCGCAGCCCGGCTTCCAGCCGTTCGCGCAAGCCATTTTCGTGCAACGCGATGGCCGTGCGATCCAGTGCCATCAACCAATCCAACGCGGCCGCCAAGCCCACCGCCTGAGCGATAGGAGGAGTTCCTGCCTCGAACCGTGCTGGGGCGGAGGCAAAGGTCGATCCGGCAAAGCTGACTTGGTCGATCATTTCCCCCCCGCCCTGCCACGGCGGCATTGACGCCAGAATCTCACCTCTGGCCCATAACGCGCCGATACCGGTCGGGCCATAGACCTTGTGACCGGAAAACACGCAGAAATCAGCGCCAAGCATTTGCACATCGACAACTTGATGGGCCACGGCTTGCGCGGCATCGAGCAGTACCATGGCATCCTGCGCATGCGCAGCGGCAACGATCTGCGCCACCGGCGGCATCGTGCCGATGGCATTGGACGCCAGCGTACAACCCACCAGCCGGGTGCGTGGCGAAAGCAGTTCGTGGAAATGAACGAGATCCAGTGCGCCATCCGCCAGCACCCGCACTGCACGAATCACCACGCCAGTCTGCTGCGCCAATAATTGCCACGGGACAATATTGGCGTGATGTTCCAGCTCAGTCAGCAGGATTTCATCGCCGGGTCGCAAGTGCGTGCGCCCCCAGCTTTGCGCCACCAGGTTGATCGCCTCGGTGGCGCCACGGGTAAAAACAATTTCGTCCGCACTGGCCGCATTCAGAAAGCGCGCGACCGTGGTGCGCGCTCCCTCGAAGGCATCTGTGGCGGCAACAGCCAATCTGTGCGCAGCACGATGCACATTGGCATTGGTTGTTTCGTAATACACGCGTTCGGCATCCAGTACGCAAGCGGGCTTTTGTGTGGTTGCCGCGTTATCGAAATAAACCAGTCCGGGATTGCATGCCAGCAATGGAAAATTGGCGCGCTCAACCGGACAGGGAATGCCTTGCGGGATGGTCATCAGGGGAATGTGGCAACTCAAAAGGTGTGGGTCAATTCTATCATTTCACGCAAATGCGACTCCGATTTCTTGAAAGCCGCAAGCTCAGATTCGGTGAAGCTGTAATTAAGGATTTTCTGCACACCATCACGACCGATCACACACGGCACACTCATCACCACGTCATCGACGCCGTACTGGTTTTCCAGGCATACACCGACCGGCAATACCGAGTGCTCGTTGGATTCAATCGCACGGATCACCCGAAACACACTGGCGGCGATGCCGTGGTTGGTATTGCCCTTGCGGTTGAAAATTTCGTAGCCCACATCGAGCACCGCCTGCTGAACCGCAGGCTTGTCGATAAGCGCAATATCGTTCATGCGGCAGTAGGTATCCACATCCAGCCCGCAGACATTGCAAATGCTCCACGGAATGAAGCCGGTGGAACCATGCTCGCCCAGCATGTAGCCGAAGATATTCTTCGGATCGATGCACACATGCTCGCTCAGAATGCGCATGAAGCGTGCCGAGTCCACCACCGTGCCTGCACTCAATACTTTGGTACGTGGATAGGATGAGTGACGCAGCGCGACATGAGTAATCACCTCGACCGGATTGGTCACATTGATGATGATCGCATTCGGTGAGTACTTTTCCACCTGTTCGATGATCTCGCGCATGATCACGGTATTGGCACGCAAAATGGCATCGCGGCTCTGGCCTTTGGCGATCTGGGCACCCGCGGTAATCACCACGATGTCGCTATCTTTCGTATCCGGATAGTCGCCGGCAACCAGCAAGGGATTCTTGGAATAGGTGAATGAAGTGGTATGGGAAAAATCCCAAATTTCCGCCTCGGCTTTCTCGCGCGATCGATCCAGCGCAACGATTTCCGACACATCTGACATGCTCACCAACAGACCTGCGATTTCTGTTCCAACGGCACCCATACCGACCAGTGATACTTTCATTGCTACACTCTCCATTAATAAGGCCCGATCAGGGCCGATCAATTTCTACCCAGACAAGGCTTGTGACCTCACCCAAGAACCCAGCTTCACCTCTATAATGCCATCATGAGCCATAAACAACCTATCTCCGTTCTCGTTATCGTTCACACACCCGACCTGAAAGTGCTGTTACTGGAGCGCGTGGATTTCCAGGATGCCTGGCAATCCATTACCGGCAGCAAGGAAGGCGACGAACTATTGGCCGATACCGCCAAGCGTGAAGTCTTCGAGGAAACAGGCCTGAATGCTGGCCAGTTTACGTTGCGTGACTGGCAGCAAAGTTCGGATTTCGAGATTTATGAAATCTGGCGTCATCGTTATGCACCGGGCGTGACCACCAATACCGAACACGTTTTCAGCCTGGAAATTCCCGAACCCATTGATGTTGTTCTTTCCGAACGCGAACATCGACATTTTCGCTGGGTAGACTGGAATATTGCCGCCGAAATGGTGTTCTCGCCGTCCAATGCAGAAGCTATCCGCGAGTTGCCGGAACATATCGGCCACTAAGGAATTGACATGGATCGCCGCCTGCGTATCGCCAGTTACAACATCCGTACGTGGTGAATTTGCAATACGTTGATTTATATAGCTATAAATCGCAATCCTCCAAAACGCATCACTATTCACTCTAAACAGAGTTAGTAGAACAATATCGAAATTCCCCCAAATTTTCCACATAGGGTCCATATTCATGAAGCGAGATTGGGATTTGCTGCGGAAGCAATTAACTGACATCGAAGATGAAAAAAATGTCTTGGAAGATATACCCGACGAGCCCAAATGGAGCACTCAAACTGCTGACGAGTATGAGCAGCAACTTAAAGAATATACCGCCAACGTATCTCGGATAGCGGGCCATTTAGAAATGCTAATAAACAATGGGTATGTGGAAGGTGTTCATGTATCCAGAGGAATGGACGGGCATTTTTCTTATGGCTTATCTGGACCAAGGTTGACCATGGCAGGGCACGATCTCCTTGATACGATGCGATCGACAACTATGTGGGAAACGATTAAGGCTACCGCAAAATCAAAAGGGGCAGAGTTAACCTTTGACGTAATAAAGACTATTGGTGCTCATGTACTAGCAAAGATGTTTCAGTGAAGAAAAGCCCCGACTTTCGCCGGGGCCTGCTGTGCCGAGCCTTCCCCCCGTTCCATCACCTCCAAAGTAGACGTCAGTAAAAGCCGTAAAACATACAGTGCGAATTGATTCATTTGACACAGGCACCAAAAGTTTATTACGCTTGTACTCAAGTTGATTTTCAATCAGCTTGTGTTTTTTAGCCGCCGAACAGGCGGGAGGCCACACCAAAACCGGAGATGTTCTCCATGTTTTGCAGGGTGTGGTCGCCTACTGTTTGGAGTAAACATGAAAAACAACAAGCTCTACTTTGTACGTCTGATGTTTCAGGTCGACACCCCCATAACCGCTAATGTCTGCGGCTCTCCCGATCCAACTCCAAGAAAATTATCTGAAGCAAAGGCGTTTGCGCGTCTGATGTTAGCCCAAAATCCTGATGCTTGTGGATATTTGCTCGAAGAAGCGCAGTGATAACTGGAAAGGCCCCGACTTTCGCCGGGGCCTGCTGCCGGATTACCGGACCAAGGGTAATTGCAGCCTGACCAGCATACCAGATCAGTTTTGCTTTATCTCCATCGTTTTAGCGATATCACTTACTGATCAAGGCTTGCGGACCACTTGCGTCCGATGTTGAGCCCGGCAATTCCCTCGTCGCCGTAGTCAATGAGGCTTTGAACTTCAGCATCGAGTTGTTGTATCGATCGCTCAAGGTCGGCCCGGTCGAAACAGGCGAGGTCAGGACGGCTGGACGTGGGGCTTGCGGCGGGCACGTAACGGCTTGAGGCACGGGCGTTGCGCAAGCGCTGAGCATCAGACTTAAGCTGATCAATAGTAGTTTGATATGTCGCATCGGAATCATCCTTGAGTTGTTTGTTACGTTTACGTTCGGCATCCGCTAATTTTTGTGCAGCCTCACCTTGCGCCTTGGTGGTTGCGACAAAGCCTGCGTATTCAGCCTTGACAGCACCCAGGCGCAATCCCTGAATCCACCAAGCACCGCCTCCGCCAGTTGCCAGACCCAGAGCAAAAGCGCCGATTGCGATCCACAGCAAGATCATTGGATTGCCGGTGATAGCGCCAATTAATTTCCCCATATCGATACTCCTCATTGCTTCATGTAATTCGTGTACTTCGGCGCGAACTTCCAGATGATGTTGTCCGGGTACTGCCGGTTGATATCGAATGCGCTCTGGCCGTAGCCCTGCCACTTCACCCGCGATTTATTGCTGGTTGTCGCGACATTGCCCCACCACCGGCCCGGATCACATCCAGACTTGGCCCGACAAATAGCTTTGTCACTTACCAGACCTCCGCCGCCGCCGTTGTAACAGGCCAGCATCATGGCGTTACGGTCGGAGCCGGTCGCGCCGCCGGCGTAGCGCAGACACTGCTTATCCTTGAGTACGATCACGCGCATGTTCATGGCAGGATCGAAACGATCAGCCCACTGCCAACGAGCCAGCGTCTTGTCGCCTGATTGGCGCATTTCGTCGAAGCAGTTGAAGCGCTTGGTCACCGTGCACTGGCTAAGACCAAACCCGTACTCGCGGTCGGTCTTGAGCTCAGCGCGCACTTTCCAGCGGCTCTCCTGCTCGATCTGGCCCGCGTAGGTCGTTGCAGGTTGAACCTGCGGGGTCAACTCGGCGGCGATAGATGCCAGCACTGGCAAATAAGGCCGCGCACGCTCGACCGTTGTATTGGTTGCGTATGCCCACACGGGGAGCAGTAAAAGAAGGATCCAGCGCATGGCGGCGCTACCGAGAAAAAAGCAGGGCAAAGGTTGGAATCAGCACGGCAAGCACAATGCAGATGCCCAGCACACACAGGCCTGCGCCGGCAGGGCTTTTTCGGGCCTCATCGATGAGCACATGCAGATCAACCTTGAACAGCACCCGGCGGCCGATGTGCGCAAAAGAGAGCGCCACAAAAGCCAACGACACCCACATCATGCCGGGCGCCAACTCCGGAATACCAAGCCAGCGCGGCAGCCATGCCGCAATCGCAAAAAATACGATGCAGATCAGCAGAGGATAAAAAAGCCGCGAGAAATCGCGGCGAATAACAATAGGGAATTTCATGGTTTGATTGCTCCTTTAGATGCCAGCCAGAAAGCGAGGCCCACCAGCACCACGCCGCATAGCCAGAAAAGCTTGGAAACGATTCCTCGCCCAATATCCTGATAGACCTGCGCGGTCATCTTCTCGATAGCCCGATCGGCAGCTTTCTCGGCAATGTTTTCGATCGTCTCAGCATCAAGCATTGGGCAGGAATCACGATTACTGCAGTTTTCGTTGTCATTTGGATTTGGCACAGCGCCTCCTTTTAGGCGTAAAAAAACCGCCTCACGGGCGGCGCAACACATCAAATGGGGAAAGGTGTTTCAGCAGTCTGTCGCTGCCGGGTATGTCACTTTCAGCGCCAGGTACACCAGATCAATCGCGTTCAGATTGTCAGGAGAATATGCCGCGGCTTGGTTAAATTCTTCCAGCGGTGCTTGATCAGCAGCCGCGGCTTGATTGGCGTAAATACCGACAACGGAATTCCAGCCTTCGCGCTTGCCCCCGAATACCCGGTTGACGCGGATATAGGCAGCAGGCAGATCAATGCCGCGATAGTTGAGCGGGGTTACGATAGCCATTATTGTGCCTCATTGACTGGATCGACGGCTCCCTTGGCTGCGGCCAGTTCGGCTTGCAGTCCTGCTACCACACCTTCAAGCTGTGCGATGGCAGCCGCGCCTTGGGCGATCTGGCGCTGATAGGACGCGATCATTGCGTTAAATTGTGCTTCGGTCATTTCAGTATTTCCTTGTGATTAGAGAGTAATAAGCCACAGGCTCAAAGGCCAAAAAATCGTGACGATCGCCTTGCCAACGCACATCCATGCCGGCTCGGACTCCTTGACGTAATCGACGACCTTTTTGCCGACGGCTACGATGGTCATCCCGATCAGCGCGTGCTGCGCCGCTTCGTGAACGGGTAGCCAGATTGCGAGGATGGCTAGTACGAGGCATGACCACAGACCGCCTTGGCTGATATGGTTGGCCCAGTCCTGTGGGATTTGAGGTACGCGATCTAAGGGGTTTATCCATTGGGTCATGCTGCGACTCCTTCGAGTTTGGCGATACGGTCATTCGCGGCGTCGAGCTTAGTGCTCAACTCCTGAATTGCGGCGGTGAGTACACCGACGAGGAACGAGGTATCAATGCCCTGATACACCGGCTTGCCGTCTGCACCCACGGCATCCTTCGCGCCTGTCACACATTCCGGCACCACGACTTGCAGTTCATGGGCGATGAAACCATGCCCGGTTGAGTTATCTGCCAGCCAATTGTAGGTGACGGGACGAAGTTGGGCGACGGTTGCCAGTGCGCCCTGCATCGGCTGGACGTTGGTTTTGAGGCGGTAATCGGATGAGGTGTTGTAGTAAGTAGACGAACCGCTTGATGCGATTGAGCCTACGGTGCTGTTATTGTTTAAGAACAAACAATGATTGCCCGAGGTGCCAGAATAGGTTGAGGAAATTTCCCCCGTAGGTTTTATGGTTACGCCAATACCATACGTGCTCGTCGCTCCCACCAGCAGGTTGCCGGAGGTATCTAGCGTCAACTTATCCACGTTGACAGACGCGTTGCTAAAACGAACCGTTTCATTGGTGGCAAACACCATCGCACCATCCGCTGTACCCGTACCTGCTGCGCCTCCGCGCGCAGCACCATTTAGGTAGATGGCGGCAGCGTACCCACCGGACGCTATGACACCATAATTACCGGCATTACCCAGAGTAAGTGTCGCGACCCCCCCTGTGTTAATGCCAACCGGACCGGCGAACTGCGCTATGTTTACTCCGTCGTCTATCGTGGTGTTAACCAGCAACCGCTGCTCCGTGGTCAGCCTCAGGCCCAACACGTAGGCGCTAGAGCCATTACCCGTGTAAAAATCTAGGTGGTTTCCTGCGGATAGTTGAAGCAGCCCTGATTTATATTGCCCTGGAATACCAACAGCAATAAACGGGCCTGTTCCCGCACCATCCCCACCGGCAGGTCGATAGACATTTAGTGCCGACCCAGCGTTATTTAGAACCGCTGGTCCGTCGTGGTTCCACGCCCCACTGCTGCTAGGATTTACGCTTGCAAGCGCACCAATAGCAGTTCTTAGTGCTGCGGGGTCACCAACAACAATAGCGCTTGCTGCTGCAGCAGAATTAGCCGCTGCAGAGGAGCTGCTAGCTGCACTAGAGGCACTAACAGCGGCAGCCCCAGCCGCATTACTTGCTGTTGTTGCTGATGTGGAAGCTACTGCGGCTTGCTCGGAAGCAGTTGCGAATGCTTGTGCTGTTGGAAAATATGCGAGCGCGGTATCCCTTGCCGCCATAATTGCGTTCATGTCGTCCGCACTCAGTGCTTGACCGTCTTTGTAAGTACTCATTTTTTCCGCCCATAAAAAAACCACCCAAAGGTGGCTGTGTGGTCAGTTTTAATATTTATTACAGCTTGGAAACGGCAATCCCATCCGCGAAGAAGTAATCACCGGATTCCAACGCCAAAGACAAGACAGGCTGATACTGTTGGTTAAATGAAAATGGCGTGATGGTTTCCACAATAATATTGCCGTGCTCTGTGACCACAGTATCCCCCACCTGCAGTTGCATCACTTCCTCCGCTGGTATAGTTCCACTGAATACATCGACCATCCCGGCTCGCGTTTTCACTGGCCGTATTTTTCCAACATTGCCCAATTCATAGGCGGCGGGGTCGATTGCTGCCCATCCAGCAATCGTGCTTATTGGGTGATCCGATGTAATGGCGCCCATCCCGTTGATGGAATACATAGGCCGATCCCCGAGTGTCGATTGCCAGATCCCCAGCACCTTGGATTGGCCTGTATTTGTCTTAATCCAATCGCCGGGGCGGATGTCCATTGCAAATTTGTAGCTTCCATTCTCAACAAGGACGAGGCTGTGCGGGTGGATACAACTCCCGCCGACTGAAGGCGCTGAATAATTAAAGAGAAGCGACGTAGTTCCACCACCATTTGCCCAATTAAAATCCCAATACGTGGATACCCCGCCGCCACCGTCTATAGTGGTATGTGTCGTTACGCTAGTACAAGCATGGGCTACATTATTTGCTGGTGTGTACCCAAGTGCATTACTCACATCTGTGCCGCTAAGTGACACAGCACCTGTTCGGCCATTAAATGTAGAAACGATTGATCCGGCAAGCCCCAGAGCAGCCAGCGCATCAGCTGCCACGCCAGTAGTTCCGAGCAGACCAGCCAAATAATCATGAAGACTATTCAGCCAGTTTTTTACATCAGCCTCGGTAGCAGAACTATTTGTCGCCACAGAGGCTGCGGGAAGTGCGGTTGCTGTCATTTAAGAACTCCACATATGCGTTGCAGAATTGGCATTCCACATCAAGGTTGATCCATTACTGTTCCACATTCCCGTATAGCCAATATTCAAGAAGGCAGAACTACTCCAAGAACTTGCAAGGGCACGGACAGAGGCCACACGGAAGCGGGTTGATACTCCGTAAAGCGCCGAATCTGCCCAGGTTGTCGCCTTTGTTTCACCGGTACGCTGCCAAGTCACCCCATCGCCGCTTTGGTCGACCACATAATGATCAGCGCTTGGGTCAGCATCCCACGTAAGCGTCGTCAGTACGCTTGATCCAGAAACGGCGGTAGCGGTCAATCCGGAAACCGCATTGCCAGTCGCCTGCTCACCGCTGACTGTGTAGGTGTACGCAGTGAGCGTAGATAGGTCTTCCAGTCCGCCGCCCCAGATGTTGAAGCTCTGGAACTTGAAGTGAATCGTGCTGCCGATCAACGAAAGCGCCAGGCTGCCCGACTTGGCCAGCGAGTCGTCCACGCGCACAAACGGGTCATCAGCGTAATGCGCCGCCTCAGCGCTGCCGTACGCACCGCGCACTAGGCTGCTTAGGTTGTAGGCATTCGCACCGGTCAGGGTCGCCCCCTGGTAGGCCATGAATTCGGGGCTTGCGCCGCCAACATAGAACAGCGAGTGCAGCGCCGCCGCATCAGCCGCCGATGCCGCAAGCAGTTGTCCGCCCTGCCCGTCCAACTGCACCGCAAGAGGCCCAGTACTGGTCGGCGAGATCATGCCGGCAAGGTGGCCGACGCGCGCCGGGCCGTTGATCGTGGTTAGAAGCTGGTAGGTTGTACCGTCATAGCTGACCCAGACATTCGCGCCGCCCCAAATGCCAGAGTCGACCGGTCCGGATACGCCCGCCCATACTTCCAGTCCGGTACCGGACGCCAGCGCAAACGGTGGCTCGAAAATGCACACCGCCGATACGCTGCCCGCCGCCGCGTTGTAGTCGGCGCTATAGCCGCCGTTTTGCGGCACATTGCCCACCACATGCGATGCCACGCCTGCCGGCGCATCTTCTGCCGAGATAGTTAGCGTGCCGTATTCATCCTCTTCGATTGAGAGGATGCGCACCGGGTAGAGATTGAGGCCGAGCACGGTATCGGTAATCGTGATCAGATCGGTTGGTTCGAGATAGCACCACTGCCAGCCGAGCCGAAATTCATACGTTGCCCGGATGGCAATCGAGCGCTGCAGGATCAGCATTGCTGCCGCTTGCGCCACATTCGCATCCGCTATCTGGTGCGCCGTGATGGTGCTCATCGGGCGCAGACCGTAGGTATCGATTGATACCTGGTCCTGTACGGTGACCGTTTCCGCGATGTAAGCATTCGCCCGATTCAAAAACTCAAGCGTGACCTGATTGCAAGCATCAGCCGACGTGTTAACGGTTGTCGCGATGGCGTTACGCTTTACCGTGATCGGATCGGACGAGCCATCGGACAGAAAATCATCATCGCCAAGGTTACCAATCGGTGTCAGGACGGGCGTGTAGGTCACGCCGTTGCTGATCGTCTCATCGCCATAAGGAACGGCCTTCAGCACGCCCTCGCTGAAATACACACCGGTATTGGTCAGCTGAAACAAGTCGGTCAGCATCGATGCTGCGGCGGTTTGCGTGTCGTAGCACGGCGACAGCAGCAGTCCAGATGCCTTGCAGTATTTGCTGTACTGAGTCAGATCACCCAGCGCTGGCGCATTCGGCACGCCAGTTGCCGGATTGGTCAGCAAGTCAGTGATGATGTCCTTAGGGTCAGCATCGAGCACACCACCGCCAAGCAGGAACTTGCCCTGTACTTCAAAATTGTGATTCGGCAGGTTCGCGCTGGTGCCCAGGTCATAACCCGCCGCCGCCGCATAAGCGATGCCGGGGTAGCCCAAATCCTCGCCCGGATGGTTGCTGGTCAAATAGGACCAAGCTGCTTGTGGGTACGTGCCAAGAAATAACGAAAACAGCGCGCTTGGGTTTTCTTGCGTCTTGTCGATCCAAGCATTGGTGATGCCGGTAATCGGGCCTTCGCACAGCGCAAACTGGAAGCTTGCCGTGTAGGTATAGCCCGATACGCTGGGCGACCCACCGCCACCACCTTTGCTGCCAGAAGTTTGGGAGCTGGTCTGTGGAATCGCAGTGAAATCCCAATACCCCATCAGATTCGGCGTGACGCGCGTCGTGCCATAGACCAAAGCAATTGGCAGGCCATTGGCGCTGGTCTGGATCGATACGCCAGTCAGCGGCGTGGGCGCAGTGGTTTGAACAGATGATCCGCCGCCACCCATCAGTTAATCCCTCGCAAGCGATAACAACCAGCAAAGCGCCCAGCCAATGGGCCGCGATCTGCTTCAGTCAAAACAACCATGCCCACATCACGCCAGGCATGAATAACCAGTGGCCATTCAATAACAATGGAACCATGCGCGGCATGCCGGCCGTACTTGAACATGGCGATGTCGCCTGGTTGTGGCGTTTCACCTTCAGGTACCGGATCCGCATACTCGGCAATCCCAGCCAGAAAGCGTGGCTCGTCTTGGTTCAGGTGCCAGTCTTGTGGGTAGTACTCAATATCAAAGCCAGGCACAGCGCCCACTGCTGAGAACACGCCAACCAGCAGATTGACGCAATCCACCCCCACGCCTTTGATGCGCGCGGCATGATGGAAAGGCGTGCCGAGCCACGACCGGGCTTCTGCCATGATCTTTTCGCGAATGTCGGTCATGCTGCTGTACTCGGCTCAGGGGTATATGGGGTGGCGCGGAAGCTGCCTAGGTTGTCGAACTTGACGCCGCAGGTGCCTTGCAAGCGATCGCATCCCGCATAGACCGTGAAGGTATCGCCCACTGCCGGAACAGCAGGCAGCGGCATGAAGACCGTCACTCGGCCAGCCGCATAGCTTTTTATGGTGCGGGTCGTGCCGGCCAGCGCGCCGGTATTGAATCGGATGTATCCGCGCGTGAACCAGTCAGGGGCATTACTCAGCCCGGAATTGATTGTGGAGACCGTGCTGCCGATGGCAACGTGCGAGGTCACCCCCCACGCGGCGCGATTCAGCCCACATTCCGTGTCGTATAGCGTATGCATGCATCCCGCTTGGTATGTATTGCGAGGAAGCTGGATATTCAGCGCCTCGACATCAGAATTGATGCGTACTTGTAACTCAGTGCGCCCGAGCGTGACATCAGCAAAGCGACCAGTGAACATAATCACCGCGCCAACTGGCGCCATATCGCCCAGGTATGCAGCGCCCAGCACCGACACGCCAAGAATGAATGACGGGACGCCGAGGAATACACGTTCCAGCTTCAGTTTTGCGCCATCAAACGCGCCGGCCCGTGCAGCGGCTAGCATCGGCACGCCATCAACGTAATCAGTAGCGCCGGGGCAAATTGACAGATCGAGCGTATCGACTTCGACCCCGATCACAATGCGCGTCTTGCCCCGCCGTAGGACGGGGCCGGAGCATGAATACACGAAACCATTGGTTGGATGCGTCAGATCGCGGTCAAAATCCACCCAGCGCAGCACTGTGCCGGAGGTAAGCGTCACGGTATACATGTCTGCCATGACGAACGGGCCACCAGCCTGCAGCAGCGCTAACAGGGCGGGAGTTACGTTTTTCATGGGATCAGACCTTATTCCCGGTGGCGCCGGTCATCTTGATACTGCCCAGCGACCACAAGTCCTGCATGAAGCGGGAAAAGTCGGCGGTATCGTTGACGAATCGGCAGCGGTAGTAGAACGAGCCGGACCAGGTGAGCGCGGTACCGACAGCGGGCGCGGTGACAAAGGTAATCAACCCGGTCGAGCCGATGCTATAGCCGCCGCTCGATATCACCGAGCCATTGCCCTTGATGTTGGTCAGCGCTGCGGGATTCTGGCAGGGCTCAGTGAAGCCAAATCCGCCAGCGCCCCGTGTACGCGTCAACTGGAATACCGTCTGAACGCCGTTGCCCATCCCGAACTGCATATCGGTCACGGCGTTATCGTTCGGGATTGAGATCAGGAACGAATCCCATGATCCCTTCATCTGCATGAAGAAGCCGGCCAGCGTATCAAGCTCAGGAAACGCGCCGTTGCTGCGCAGAAACTCATACGCCAGGGTGATATCCCACAGCGGGTAGGCCATGAACGCCGCGCGTGTCTCCCGTCCCGAGATCGCGGACTGGATCTTGGTCGAGAAGCGCGGCGATACAGTCGCGTCCAGCTTCATGCCTGGTAGATCGGGGTAAACAGAGTTGCTCATTTCGCGGCTTCAACCAATTTTGAAACCGCGTAAATCAATGGCGAAGCTGACAAAAGCAACATTGCCGCGCCGATGCAAAACCGAATCCAAGGCGACAAAGGGGCGTTAAATTCAAAGCCTTCGCGTGTCATTTTGAATATTCCTTTGCTATACTTGATCAAGTTCTAGGTCCTTCTGCTTCAAGGATTTGGAAATAAAAAGCCCCTGACGCTTCCAACGTTCAGGGGCTTTTGCTTTGGTTGTTTTCTATGCTTTTGTTGGGGAGAAGTTCCGTCCAAGTCGGCGTATTGCCGGGGCCAGCACATGACTGTTCTGAGTCAAAAAGGTCTCGAAATCCTTCGTGGACTGGGTATGAACATGCATGTGCACGTCTCCGCCGCCACTACCGCCATCACCAGCCATCCCACGAATCACATTTGCGTATTGCGCCGGCAGCACCATTTCTTCCTGGTGCAGTTGGGTTACCGGGTTCACTCCAGCAGGAATGTCAAAGCCTCCGCTGGCTGACTTGATACTCCCTTTGGCGCCAAGCACCATTGCCATGGTCGTCGCAAAAACGCCAGCGGCCATAGCCCAACCAACAAATGGGATAGAGGCAACAGATGCTGCCGCACCAGATCCAGCCTCAGCAGCATTAGCACCGACAACAGCCTCCGCCTCCGTAGCCTTAGTACCAATTGTCGTGCCAGTCGCCTCTGTCTGTGCTGAGGTAGTTTCAATCAGCCCCATCTTTTCCAAGAGCGCTCGAAGAGTCGATCCTTCCTTGGTGGAAACCGTCTTTGCCAATTCCATTGCTGCCCAGCGGACACCCATCTGGACAACCATATTTACGAACTCACCAAGGATCGACTGAAAAAGATTACCCAGTGCCTTCCGCATAGTCAGCGTGCCTTGGATCATGCCGTTTATCGACTTTTCAAAAGCGCTGCCGATTGGTGCCAAGCTTTGTTGCCAGCGTTGCTGCGATTCCTTAGCTGCGTCTCCGTTAAGTTTTACTTTGGCCTGTTCATGGATGCGATCAATCTCTCCCATTTGATCAAGCAGTTTTTGATAGGCCACCGGATCCATATTAGGATCGCCTTGCATCGCAGCAATCCGTGCAAATTGGGCTTCGCGCTGAATCTCAAATCGGCGATCCTCATATTGCTGCTGCAAGGAAATCAATTCAGACTTGCTGATCTTCCCTTGATCATATTCCTGCTGGGCAAGTTGTTCGTCGCCCTTGAGGTTATCCATTGCTATTTTTTCGTAATTATCAATAGCGTCCTGATCAAGTGCTTTCTTCTGCTGGAGATTCTGTTTCATTATCTCCAGTTCAAGCACGGATACATTCTTTGCTATGGCAATACGTTCCTGCTTACTGGTATTTTGGTTGTCGGTAATAGATTTCCAGTAGGCTATTTCTTCCTGCTTTGACATTTCTCTCAGGTCATGTTCTTTCTGGTATTTAACCTTTTCCGCAGCAAGTTCAGCATCCCATTCAGACATTCTTGATTTATCGGCCTTGGTCTTATCCTTCCCGAAGTCGTAGGTTGGTCCGTTACTGATTTCAGGTGACTTACTCACCCTAGATTCAATTGGTTTGCCAAAATTAGCTACCAGCTTTTGATAAGCAGCTTCATTCTTAGCCGCCTCTTCATCACGCAGTCGGCCTATCTCTTGAGCCAGTTTGATGTCGCCGTGCAAAACAGCATTTGCTTGCGCTGCTAATGCACCTAATCCATCGCCCATATCTTTGATAGCGAGCCAGACTGACTGAGCAACAAATGCAATTGATTCAAGCACTGTTTTAAATACATTGCCCATTGCCGGCGCTTCTTCTCCCATCCAAGCTCCCAGCTTGACAAAAACCGGGGTTAATTGCTGCCCAAACTGGACTTCAAGCGACTTACCTACCAAGTTCAGATCACGCATCTGCTCTTTGTATCTTTTAGCCTGTTCAGCACCTTCCGCCCCAACCACAAGGTGCAAATCCTGAGCGCGCTGTTTAGCCGTATCCATTTGGTCAGCAGTCAACTTGAGGATGGTTCTAATCTCTCCCCAGGACTTCCCATATACCTGCTGCCCTGCAATATTTTGCTCAATCGGATTCTTTATATCCAGCAGCTTTTGGTTAGCCTCTCCCATAACATCGACAACAGATCGATACTGGCCAGATGAGTCTTTAACCTGAACACCAAGCGTCTTAAAAGCTTCCCCGTTGGAAAAAATCTGCTTACTCATTTTCTGAGAGGCTGCGATAACCAGGTCTGCCTCGATGCCAACATGATTCATGGCGACCTTCATAATGCTGGCCTGCTCAGTTGTTACGCCGAGAATTTTTGAAAGCTTGAGCGATTCAAGCGCCCAATCATTCGACGCATTAATCACATCCTTGAAAGCTGCTCCACCCGCTACAACTGCAGTGAATGCCATGAAAGTGCCATGCAACTTCTGAAACATGCCATTCAGTGAGTTCAGCGAAGACTGCATCTGATCGGACATACGCTTGATTTCAGCCGTCGCCTTGTCGGTTGCGGCTTTCAAGTCATCAATATTTCCGCCAATTCTTAGTTCTGCGTCATTGTTTGCCATGGTTTTCCTTCTGCCACAGGTAATCATCCGCTGACGTAAATAGCGGGGGTAACTGTGGATCTTCGCCAAACATGCTCAATTCTTCAGGCGTTGGTTGTACTGCATTGCTTCCATTTTTTGGCTTAATGCCTAAATATCCGGCAACCATTACATGGACGGGTGGGTTATTTGCCCAGTAGCGGTTAAGCGCTACCAGCCGGGGGATATCAAGATTCCATTCACAGTAATCCCACGTCCAGCCAAGACTCTGGCAGACGTGGGCCGTGGTTTCGTCCCAGTCGATTCCCCCGGTCAGGCTTCCCCCGCTGCAGCTTCCGCAGCAGCATTAAGGCCATTAACCTCAACAAAATCCTTAATAAGTTGCGGCATATTGATCGCATCAATGTTCCATTCAAAAAACTCTCGGGTGATGCTTTCATCGTTCAAAGCCCCGCGTTTGACGCCGTAATAGATGCCAAGAACTAGCATCTCAAGGCCAACTTCGGAATACGCTCCAAGTTCACGGAAATTGTTTCCCATGGCAGAAAGGCCAATTTTCGGGCAAGGGAAGAGCGTAAATTCACGCTCGCCAACAGTGATTTTCTTGCTCATTGCCAATTACTCCGTGGTTGACCAGTAGCCGATGGAACCCGATGCGTCGGCGAATGCGGAAAAGTCGAGTTCATTGATGCTGAAATCGTCATTCTTGAAAGGCATGGAAAGCTTGCTAGCGGTACAAGCATTGAGCACCAGGTTCAGTCCGTTCCCGCCATACTGGTTGGTCAAATACATTTTGACCGAGGGGGCATATCCCATCAGTTGATTGGTGATGGTTCCGTTCTTGGCCGTAGTGCTGGTTGCGGTGTACTCGTAGCTGATCAGCACGGCATTACCAGAATCCGCTGCTGCGAACGTGTAGACACCGGCAGATACGGAATACTGGCCAGCGGTTGGTGCGCTCGCTACGCGCTTTAATGGAAGCCCGGTAGCAGTATTGAGAACGCCAAGATCGTTTGTAAACGTGCCAGTATTGGGTGGGGCAATGGTCAGCGTATACGGCGTACTTGCCGGTACAGCCGCGGGAAAGTTTTGGACAATCCCCTTGATGCCGGCGGTTGAACCAGTCCCAAGGAACAAGTCGCCAAAAATACTGCCGTTAATGGTGGCGCTTTTGGCTTTTACGCCGATTTTGCCTTTGCCTTGACCGAACGCAATCGGGAATTTCTTACCACCGTAAAGCAGTTTTTCTTCAAAGCTGATATCGACAGAAATATCCTGCAGATTGCCGAATTGCACTGGCGTGGCATTGGCAATCGCCGCACCAGTGGAATCCGCAGTCGGTACAGCAAACAAAATGCCGGAACCAAAGTTAATCATGATGTTTCCTTTCCATAAAAAAAACCGGCTAAGCCGGCTCTATGTGGTGAATCTGATAAGTGATGACTAGCTTTACACCCGTACCGTCGCTATCGCTGAACTCCCATTCCTTGCCAGACCTGAATAGCTTGGCAATGAGCCCCGCCAGCGATTGATTAGCAATCAGCGCAGCATCAATCTTTTCGGTAATAGGGTCGGCAAGAGTGCTTGGAACAGCGCCGCGCACATTCACTTCAATCTCGACAATCAAGGTGCTGCGCAAATTTCGATTACCCCATGGCACCGACTCTTCATGTTTTGGCTTGATCACCACGCCAGGCAGTTCATCGATCTGGAATGGGGTTGTGCGATCACGCTCGACACTGGCCGACAACCCAGCCGATAACAGCGCGGCCTCTATGGTCGACAGGATGTTTTCTGCGGGAGTCATGATTTGCTTAATGTGGCGACACTGGTCGCGCCGTCGTCGATCTTGGTGACTTCGCGCACGGTGTACGCAATGCCATCAACAGTGATAGATCGCCCATGCGCAATGCCAGGAAGAGCGCCGGTCACGAACTCAATCGCGTATTCGGAAGAAATCTGCATATCCCCGAGCACGGAATGGTCTGGCATGTTGAGCCAGACATTCGCGTCGACGCCGTTGAATGTTGCAACAACGCCATCGGCAAAAAATGCAGCCATATCCTCGCAGAACATCGATCTGCCCTTTTAAGCCAAGCCGGCCGTCTGAGTTTCTTCAGTGGACTGAAGTTGATGGGCACTGTTACCAAGTGCTTCTTCAAGCTCAACCACTTCCCCGGCGGCATAATCTTTTTCACCGAGCTCATAGGAATAGCCCTCGCGAACCGTGAATTTTTTTACAGCCATGACGATCTCCAAAAGAAAAAGGGCGGCACATATGGCCGCCCTGTTGTTTGATGGGTTGGTTACGCTTACGAGGTCAGCGCATCGGACATGACAGTGAAAGCTTGCGGATGACGCAGGCCGATATCGAGCGACTGCAGAGCGCGCAGCTGCACGGCACCTTGGCTGTAATACGGCTCAGCCAGCGCATTCGGAAGGATTTCCAGAACCCCCCACTCGCCCATGACCACCTGACTGAAATCGCCGAAGAACAGCTCAGAGCAAATGCCGGAAGCTGTGCCCTTGGTCAAATTGCTGCGCACTTGGTTGGAGCGGGCAACTTGATAGCCGTTGATCTCGCCCGGAGTGGCAGACCGCTGTCCACCAGGGTTGTTCGTCCATAAATATTGTCCAGTGGAAGATTTGAGTTTCTTAAGCGCGCCGACGGTCTTGGCGTTGGCCAAGTAAGCCAGGTTGGTTTCGTCAACGTTGGCTGACAATGCGGCAGTTTCCATATCGATCAGGTTATCGATGGTAATCGCCGCGCCGTTGGTACCGCCGATGACAGAGCCGATGCCGGAGGTATTGGCAATACCGCGCGGAACCGCACCAGAGCCTGCCCCGTACAAGGCGGCAGCATCGATACCGAGTGCGATGATGGCCAGCAGATCGGCACGCAGCAGCATTTCAGCATCCGGCGTGGATTGGGCCAGCATGGTGCGGTAGATCACCCCCTTCGCGCCGATGGTCTTGTAGGCCAAAGACAGCTTGTCGAAGGTCGGTTCGCTTTCTGTCAAGGAATCAGCATCGCCAACCCAGTACGCAGTTGAAGCACCGATCTGGCGTGGGATGTCGACGTTACCGACAAGACCGGACAGCACCGTAGCCCCCAACTGCAGGACGCGCGCCTTGTTGCGCAACAGTTCAATAAAGGCACCAGACAGCAGGTTGGTGGCCACCATCACGCCGCCAGTAGCAGCTGCGCCTGCGGAGAGCGGCGCGCGCATCGCGAACGGAAGGTCGGTCGGCATGAAAAAGCCGCCGGTCTGTTTGCCCATGCGCTTACCGATGTCGTTCGAGACTTCCAGTTCGAATCCGGCTTCCTTCCAGCTGCCGGATAGTGCGGCATTGACGGCGCGGATCATGGAATAGCGGGCCTTTTCCTTTTCAGAGAGATCCGGGCTATTGCCATTGCCGGCGGAGACTTGTTTCGCGCCGCGCTGCAGCTGCAAATCAAGCACGGCGCCGCGGGCTTCCTCGATGCTGGCGCCGCGCTGGATCAGGCCGGCGCGTAGCTCTTCGGGAACTTGGTGGGCGCGGCACATGGCATCAATTTCGGCTGCGCGCTTGCGTTCTTCCTCAGCGCCGAGACGGCGGGTTTCGATTTCAGGGACGGCGGCACCGGCCCCGTGTTGGGCGACTTGGGACATTTCTATTTTCCTTTCGGGAGGGTTGCCGGCGGCTGCCGGGGCTTGTTGCCGACTTTCGTCAGGCGAAAAAAAACCCGCCGAAGCGGGCTGGGTTTGCGGTTCTGCAGCGGGTGGGGGCGCCTCGCGCTGCGATGTGATCAGGACCGGGTTTTCAGTATCTCCGGAAGCCGAACGGCCGACACCGACACTGGAATCAGCCGGGACCGTGACCAGGGAAATTTCGTACGGCTCCCAATCGATGGCAGTGTAGGTTTCGGTTTCGCTGTCCTCGACGGCTTTGAAGACGCGGTACATGAAGCTGACGTTGATTAGAATTCCATCGGCGGCTTGGCCCATCGCCCAGTCGCCGCGCGCGTCCTTTCCAAAGCGGACCAAGGCTCGGCCCTTGCGGTCGGGGTCGATGGAGATGGACTCGACCTTACCTAGTAGATCGTTGAGATCGTGGTTAAAGAGTAGTGGCAGGCTGCTCTGCCGATCACCGACGCGCATGCAGCCTGGGGCGTGGCTCAGAATCTCTGTGCCGTACCACATGTCGACTGGCGCCTCAGACGAGAACGACAGTTCACAGGTCCGGGCCTCGGTATCGACTGCAGCGCCATCGATCGACAGCGTGAACGAGCGCTTTTGCGGGCCGAGCATGGCCGGCATTTTTCGGGTGGTCATTACTGATCTCCTGTTGTCTGGTCTGCTGCGACGTCGTCAGCTGCACTGCCCTGCTCTGGATCGGCTTCATCCATCTCTTGCGAGGGAGACTCATTTGGATCGGAATCCGCAGCATTTTCGGGAGTTGCCGCCTGCACTTGCCCCTTGTCATTCACCTGCGCCGGGTCGGTATCGAAGACCAGCTCCAACTCACCCATCAGATCAAGCTCTTGCCGGCGGGCCTTGAAAACGTCTTCAGAATCGACGCCGCCACCGGTGATGCTGATCACGTCGTCGACGGTCATGAAGCCGGCACGGACGGCCAGTCGGTAGGCGTTGACTTCCTTGGTCGGGTCGATCCACGACCAGCCGCGCGGCTTGAAGCGGCAGGACTGATATTTTTCGCGGTTGCTGTAGTAGTCGGCAATGGGCACGGCGCCGCACAGCACGGCGGCATCGAGCCATTCGCGGTACACATCGACCAGCAGCGAGCGAATCATCCAGCCCTGCAGCACGCGCCACAGGTCACGATCGTCGAGCAGGGCTAGGCGCGAGCTGGAGTAGTTCGACTGGGAGTAGTCGCGCGACAGGCTTTCGTAACTGGTGCCGACACCGGCCGCCATTTCGCGCAGCATGTAGCGCATGAAAGGCTCAAGCGCGGAATTCGGGCGCGTCGGGTTGAAGCCTTGGAATTCCTCCCCAGGAAGCAAGCTCTTGATGGTGCCCGGCTCGAACGTGGTGATGGCGTCGTCGCCTTCGGCTTCGTCGCCGGGCTCGGCTTCCGGGCTCTTAATGAAACCGACGATTGCGGCTGAGGCGCGGGCGGCGACGATCTCGGCTTCGGTGTAGCCGGCCATGTCATTCATGCGGCGCAGCACGGCATGAAACCAGGGCACGCCACGGGTCTGCGGCCAGCGCTCGATGATGTACAGGTGGATGATCTCGTCGGCCGGAATGCGCAGGAACTTCGACGGGATGAAGGTCTTGAACTGGTAATCGCCGGGGTGTGTCGGCCACAGCCAATAGGCAACCGGGCGCCCCCATGTGTCGCTTTCGACACCCATTCGAATGGCATTGCCGGTTTCCGGATTAACAGCGGTCTGCCACTGATCCATCAGTCGGTCGGCTTCGATCACTTCGAGAGCCAACGGGATCTGGCCGCCACCCATTTGTTTTCTAACCTTGCGGATCAGCACTTCGCCAGCTTCGACCAGTTGGCCGGCGGCCAGGCGCAGCATTTCCGGCAACGCCAGCAGTCCGGCTGTGTGACAGGTGGTTTTCTCGGTCCATTTCAGCCAGGCGGTTTCGATGGCAGAATTGGTTTTTTCCTGCAGTGCCCCACGGGCATTGGCGACAGTGGCTTGCAGGCCAATGCCCTGGCCGACCACGTTGTTCTGCACGATGCGCACGGCGTTGCGGGCATGGGCGTTGTCGCGCACCATCTGCCTGCTGCGCGAGCGCAGCAGGCGCAGGCTGGTCAGGATTTCTGAATCGGCAGAGGTTTGCAGCGCTGTCCAGTCGGAGGTCAGGCGATTGACGGCAGCGCCGGCGTAGGAGCGCTTGCCGGTCTTTGCTTGGCGCGCGGCCTGCTGCTGAGCGACGAAGGCATTCAGTATTACGGATCCCGGCTGGCTCACGCGCTGTTCGTTGTACCAGCTCATCGTTTGAACCTCGCCAGCAGATTGCGCGAACGGCCTTGCTCGGTACGGACCTTGATTTTCCAGTAGCTGATCTGCGCCAGGATGGCGGAGCCATCTTCGAAGGTCATGGTACGGGTACCGATGGTGTAAGACTTAATGCGCCCACCGCTGGCCTTATATTGCGACAGAGCAGCTTCTGCGTCGGACAACGCTTTTTCTGCCGGAGTACGCCCATCAAAGCTCGCGCCAGCAAGGGCAATGTTCTGTTTGATTTCCAGTTCGCCACTGTCGACAGTGATTCGCTCAGTAGCCGATGTCAGAACTGCCTGCCACCAGTAGCGGCCCGGTACAAGTGCGGCACTAGCAGTTGTTGTCAGAGTGGTCTTCCAACCGCCACCATCTGGATCAGCGGTCAGCGTCAACGGTTGAGCAATCGGGCCGGCGATTACATAGGACAGGGTATATAGGTCGCTGGTCAGATCGCGGTTATTGCCATCAATCAGCGCATCGTCGATCCAAAAAGCTGAATCACCCTGCAGGAGTTTGGAAAAAATCCTCATTTCAGCCCCAAGTAGGCGATCTCATGCGCAAATAGGCGCGGGAAGCGCTCGCGAATAGCGGTCACCAGTGCGTTCTGCACGGTTTCATTCATAAAAGCCGAAGGAATAGAGGGCCCGAAAAGTTCCTTGATCGGCAGGCCGCGCCACTGGGCAGCGCCGTTATGCATCACCTTTTTATGACCGCTGCCAACACGCTCATAGACGCCGGTGTGCCCGCTAGGCATCGTGGCGATGAAGGCACCACGGATCAGCTTGCGCCCATTTTTTACGGATACCGTGACGCCAGCCTTGGTTTGCCTCGCGTTGTAATTGATAAGCGCAATAGGCCGACCAGACGCATAGACCGAAGCAACGAGATCGCTACGATTAGCGCGGCGGATAGCAATGGCTTTCTTAATTTCAGATACTTTTAACCCATACCCAGCGTTACGTATTTCGCGGGATGCTTGGACTTTGGCTTGACTGGCAGTCTTGTTGAGTGCGCGCGGAAGCGCCTTATCTTGCACTTCGCTTGGAACATGGGCGAGCTTACTGATCGCACGATCAATATCCACCTGGACGTTGATTTTGATCATGCGGGCCTCGAATGCAAAAAGCCCGAGGCGGATGCACTCGGGCTTTGGACGTAGCTATAAAAGTCTATCTAACTTTGCATATTATGGTAACGAACTACGCTACGGTCAAGTCCTCAAACATAATATTTTCAAGAAATTCGAACGCCCTCCGAATGAAACGCCCAACACATACATGAGTACATCCGACGAAACAGGCTATTTCACGATCAGACCTCCCCATGACATAGCGATGTATCAACACGGCTCGCAAAAATTCTGGCAATCCATTCACGGCTTTATCGACACATTCGAAATCTGCACTACCAAGACCAGACGGAAGTGATGACTCGTAATTACCGCTACGCGCATCGCGAAACATCGGGGAAACCCGTGGGTAGCCAACACTCTTCGCCCCGCCTTTGGCCGCCCATCTACCCCATCCTGACAGCAACACTTCCATCCTTGAATTCATTGTTTCCCCCTTCGTTTTGTCTGTTACCAGTTGCTGGCAAATCCACCAGGACGACGTGCCGTGGGCGCGGGTCGCTTAACTTTTGGCCCTTTCCGTGCAGGTTCGTGGTTTTCTGGGCTATCTTGCGTAACCGGCGCAGTCACTACCGAATACTCCCCTTCAATTACTGTAGGCCGACGACCAATCTTCTCTTCCAGTGCATCCCAGTCACTACCACGCTTACGGTGGAGACGCAGCTCGGCGTGGTGCGTGGCGGCATAGGCGTAGACCCAAGTATCTAGCGGCTCGTTGCGCGCGCCACGGCGCTTTTCGAAGCGGTTCTTGCCGGGGTGATAGGTTTCCGAAATCAGGCCAGGGAAATATTCCGGCGGAAGCTCATCGCTGAAATGACCGATGCGTTTATCGGCTTCCTTGTCGGCATCGGCGGAAAGCTGGCTGAATAGGTGATGCTTGATGCCGACTGTGCCAACGTGCTGAATGGTGACGCCACGCTTGTCGCTGCGACCCTTCCAGTCCACATCCTGCAGCTTCGGCTTACTCAGGACGGGTGCATTGTTAGGTACGGCACCGAAGATGCAGAGTGGCCGCTTGATACGACGCGAGCGCACGAAATGCTTGACCGCCTCGGTGCGGTGACCACCGGCATCGATAGCAGTAGCCTGGATAGATAGTGTGGATCCACTAGCGTGGCCAATCGGCCGATTGAGCAGGTCAGTCAACGCATCCCAGACCGCATCATCTGCCGGATCACCCATCAGCTCTACATAGTCGAGTACCCAGAAGGCCATGCCGCGACCCCACCCGACGATCTGCACTGCCAACCGGTTATCCTGCGTATCAACGCCTGCGGTAAGGATCAACACTCCCCAAGGGGCAATACGCAACTGGTATGGTTCGGCACGATCGGCGATCACATTGTGTTTTACCGCGCGCATTGCCGGGTCTTCCCACGGCTCAGCAAGACGATCATTCATAAATGTTTTGAGCTTGGCTAAGTCGTTCTGGGCATCCAGCCACATCTGCGCGAGATCAGCCCACCGTGGTCCAAGGCCAATCTGGTAATACAGGCAGTTGATCGTAAAACCGCGAATCCTCCCATCTGCATCAGGATTTTCTGAAACCCAACGCCGGTTAACGCACGCCTCGCGGATCATTTCTGTTTTGTAGTGCTCCTGAATATGCGCGCCGCAATCGCGGCAAACATACCAAGCCTCCTTCCCTCCCGGAGACCACTGCAGCCCAGACCATTCCAGCGGCTGTTCGTGACTGCAGTGAGGGCACGACACATATAACCGTTCCCGCGTTGATTTTTCATATTTTTCTGCGGTACGAGACAATCCTTTAATGCCCGGCGTGCTGATATACATGCGCTTGCTTGTTGATGGAAATGCGGACGTACGCCCTTCCAGCAATGCCAGTGGATCATCACCCCCACCAAGATTCGCTGAAAATTCGTCCAATTCATCGACCAGAAGGAACTTTACTGTGGTGGATTTCAAGCGTGATGGGCTACCTGCATGCTCCAGGTATAACTGGCCGCCCGCGAAATCCTTAAAGGTGCGCGTATTACTGGCATCACGGCTGGATACACTGGTCAGGGCTTCCTTGACGGACGGCGTTTCCTCAATCATCGGGTTGAGTTTCTGATTCACCCACTTATTCATAGAGACTTCACCAGGCAAGCAGACCATGACCGGGCCGGGATTGTGGTCCATCACATACCCAAGCACGTTCACTTCAACTTCGGTCTTTCCAAACTGGATCGGGAACATCAGTACAACTTCACGCACAGAGCTACGTGCACTCATGCAGTCCATCGGTTCGCGCAGTGGCGGATTGCGATCAGTCCGCCACTGGCCGGGTTCGGCACTCCCTTTGCTCGATAACTTACGGTGCGCATCGGACCATTGGCTAACGGTAAGAGGCTTACGAGGGGATATGGCGCGGGAAATGGCGCGATTAAGCGTGATCAGCGGATTTGCAAAGGCGTGGCTCACTTAGCTGCCTCCACAATCCCGGAAAACTGCCGAGCTACATTTTCCAGCGCTTCCTCAACATACTCTGCCAACATTGCTCGAATTCCCTGCTCATCGCTCATAGCGGCCAATTGCGGCGCGATCTGATCAGGCAGCGATTCCAGCTTCCCGCGCAGGATCGTGACCGCATCCGACACAACAGAAACAACCGCTGCCGTTTCCAGCAGTTCGCCAGCATCCTTTCGATAGGCTATCTCTTCGCGCTTTGCAGCGAAGTGCTCACGCTTTGCTCTGCTATCCTGGAATTGCCACTCCTCCGTGCTAGGGGGTACCGCAGGAGCCTCGTTTTCCTCATGGCTAGAAGTTGGAAGTTCCGCGCCACGAGCAGCAGCATGGCGGGCTGCTACGGCAATCTTGGCTGGATCCTTGGTGTCATTGATTCGGCGTTTGCTTTCTTCGACCAAAACATCGCCAGATGCATCCAGCACCAGGCGGTTGTCTTTGATGAGCTGGGTAACATAACTAGGCTTCACCCCCATATGCCGGGCGAATTCTGATTTTTTCATCGTTGCCATAATCAAAAAACTCCGTGTTGAGGGTGTTGAAGGTCGCTTATTGCAACCCTCAACATTTTTTTAACTGTAACTACCTGTTTTTTATTACTTTCTTTTTTAATGTTGAAGGTGTTGAGGGTGTTGAAGGTGTTTTCCGTACGCGAAAGCAAAACATTTATTAAGAAATTTCTTAGCACACTTGCGCACATACGTGTGCGCGTTACCCTCAACACCCTCAACATTTCAATAATGGCGCTGGTTACACCCTCAACATCACCTTCAACACGACCCTCAACACCTTCAACAAATGCAATCATTGCTGCCCCCGGTAGTCAGAAATTTCAGCTTTTGTTGCCTGAATGCAAGACGAAAGCCACATTGGCTGAGACAGCCCAGACGGAGATTCGCGCTGATCAAGTGGGAAAATGAATGTGGCCATTTTGGTTTTTCCGGCAGTATCGTGATAACGTCCCTGCCCTTTATGCGCATCACTGCGTTTGCCGATTGTTCCTGTCAGGATGTGATTTGGCGCAGGATTTTTGATCCCAGAACGGCTGCACCAAGCACGATATAGATCTCCAAAATCCTCAGAACGTATGGGGCGAGGTGTAATACCATCGATCTGGGCGGATTTGTACATGTGCCAGAATCGTTCCGTGGAGTTCATGCTCATATCGATAAGATCGAGCTTGGCCTTGGTCATCATCGGTAACGTGTGCGGGGCAAAGTCGTTGAGCGGGATGCTCAGCAGGAATTCATGCAACGCTTCGATACCACCAGCATCAATCTCTGATTTTATTTTTGAATAAAAATGAGGGGGAAGCTTTTCCGGAACCCATACCACCATGTATCGGCGGTCTAATTCCTCAAGCACAAGTGGCTGTGACTCATTTGACAAGAACACTACATTGAGTTGGTTCTTCTCAGTTCGCGCCGCAATATTCTTTGGATTTATTCGAATGGTTTCGCCAGTAATAAAACCCTTGAGCTTGTTTTTGGTGTGATACAGCTCTTGCCTAGCCACTACTTCATCAGCAATCAGGAAAAGACGCGCTGAAAAAATACTATTGAATTTATCTTCTACTGCGTCCTGATCGACAACTAACCCATATCGGCCATAAATCTTGGCCACAACCTCGAAAAACATGTTCTTCCCGGCACCTTGCGGACCATGAAAAACCAATGCAGTCTTCATTTTCGCGCCTGGATTTTGAATCGGATAGGCCAGCCACTTTAAAACCCAACTCCACACCTCCATCGGGTTTTCCTCTTCGCTACACAAGTACTTGAGCAATTCAAGAATCTCGTCACAGCAACCGGATTTCGGCGTGGTAGGCCATCCCCCCCAAAGATTGCATTTAATATCAATTTCTTTTTCTGTCGGATCGAACCCCACCTCATCACCACGAACGATCTTTCTATCCAGACTTTCCTGCCAACGCCGGGAAATTTCCTTACTTGTACAGGCGTCACGCATATCTGCCAGCGTGACAATCTGACGCTCAACATGGTCAAACGCTGTTGATCCCCCCCCATAGATCAAGCTATAGCGATTGATCAGTTCATCATAAGATTGGATTGGTGAGAGAGCGCGCTTCCCCTCCCCCCCTGTTGCGGCAGGACGCGGCGCGAGCGTGGCAACTGACCAGCCTAATTCCCGCAGCTTTCCTTCGATCTGAACCCGAACCGTATGCAGGCCATCGATAGCATGCAGGTCGTTGAAGTCGCTGATCTTCGCGCCAGTTTCGTTGAATTTCAGTTGGCGAGCATCTTCATCAGCGAATCTTGGAGCAATCCATGCGCCATTTACCGCAAGCGCGGCATTGCTGGCGGCAGTAACGCCGGGATTACCGGTGGAAAAGCGGTCGTCATCAGCACAGATCAGGAACTTAATATCGCGGTAGCGCTTCTTGAGCGCCTCTGTTACCGGCTGTAAATTGCCTGCATCAAACGCAATCGCCACCGGCAGGCCCGTCGCCAGGTGCAAACTGGCCCCGGTCGCGTAGCCCTCTGCTACCAGGCAGACTGTCGTTGGCATGCCGATCAGGTGGAAGTGGCCCTTCTTTGCCAGCCCAGCCGGCCAGAACTCTTTGTCACGCCCGGTTTTCCCGATGCGCTTCTTGTTGTCTGGGTTTTTTGTGTTGAGGATGAATTGCAGGCCATGCACCCGGCCCACGGTATCCATCATCGGGATGACAACAGCACCTGTCGGGCTAAAACGTACCCCGTATGGAATTGGCACACCCTTGCGGGAAAGATAATCAGACTCGCCGGATACTTCGCACTTGCGCCATACGCGCTCTGCTCTCGCGGCAGCCTTGTCTTGAACTGCCTTCTCATAGGCTGCAGCTTTCTTGCGGTCCTCGGCAAGCTTGGCTTTGAGTGCTGCAGCCTGTTCTTTGCTGACTTCTACACCGCGCAGATCAATCTTCTGCGCATTATTGTCGGCGCCGCGCCACATGCCATAGCTACCGACTAGCAGCGTAGTGCCATCTTCGCGAACCCAGTCATGAAGCAGATACCAGCCGCGCTTCTCGCGGTCGCCATCGACCTTGCACCGCTTGAGCTTTCCAATCTCTAGGCTGCGCTCAACTAGCAAGCCTGCGGCCGTCAGCTGGTTCAGCACATCATCGTAATTCGCTGCCATCCTTGCCTGCCATCTTATAGTTGTTGAGTTCAGTAACTTGTAGTGCCACTAACTACACAAGAATCGGGGTCGTTAGCACCCGCAGTGACTATTCCCAAAAGGGACCCGCTTACTCGGTGCACTTCCTATGAATGCCACCATCCTTATCCATTTCAGTTGGAGTAGAAGCAGCAGCGTCTTGATCACAACAGGGTAGTAGGGGCACAGAAGGGATACGGGCCGGGGCCTGATAGCATGGGGAATTCGACGCATCGAGTTGCATTACCAACTTATTGCAGAGTTGGTGTGCTGATGGTTTCTTGTTGGCTGGCGGCAGGTATCTGATTGCCATGGCATGTCTCCGCATATGTTCTACATAGAAGGCGTTCATTCTTCGAGCGCCTCTAATGCGAATTGCAGGGACATCACTGCAGCGACGACCAGTTGTACTTCTTCCTTGAATCGCCCTACCTCGGCGTGCGTCACCTTGTGATCGGCAAGAACTTCTTGCGTGACACAACCCAGGTCGCCAATTTCCTTCCATATACGGGTAATGAGTTCAAGGATTTTCACATCACCAATAGGGCCATCAACCAATGGCACTGCAGCAAAGTTTTGTTCCAGGCAAATCGCCTGCAACAAACGATAATCGCGCGTCACCATCATCAATCTTGAAGCTTCTTGCAGCCCAAGTACATTGCGATCACCGTTAGGGTTCACTTTATTTCGAAGAACTTGAGCGCCCATACCAAGACGCGGGGCTAGTGATTCAGCGCCACCGGGGTAGTCGTAGACTGTTGCATGAGCAGCATCAGCAAGATTCATTTCAGCGAACTCCTATTAAATGGTTACGACTCGACCCTTTTGGTCAACAATCAACACCAACAACAAATAAAAGCACCCGATTAAGCATTGTCGGCCACGTCGGTCATGTAGCGTTCAGGGAATAAGATGTGCAATTCAGTCAAACCATGCTCGGAGAATGTTGGGTCTCATTTATACAAATCAGGCCGTAGATCTTCTTTTGACACACCAGTAAAGAGCTCTATCCCCAAGACTCTTTCGGCAGGCACACGTCCAGTAGCACACCACTTTTGCACTGTTTGCGGCGTGCACTTCAGTAGCTTTGCAAGAGCGCTTTGTCCGCCTACGGCGGCAGCGGCACGCTGAATAGGGGTAATTGACATGCTGTAACTCCGGATTGATCTACAACTGGATTCTACAACTTTACCAGGCGAAGCTACAACTTAAATTTGCAGTGATTATTACAACAATGAGTTGTAATCTTTAGGGATATGGAAAAAATGCCTATTGGTAAAGCGATCGCAATTGCGCGAGAGAAAAGGGGTTTGAACCAATCGGACCTAGCGCGTGCTGTTGGCGTAACGCCGCAGGCGGTTCAAAAATGGGAGTCCGGTGGAGGCCCGAGACAATCACGCCTACAATCTATTGCTGACGCATTAAAAATGAGCCTCTCCGAAATGCTTGCAGGGACAGAAGAACTATCTAATTTGTACGCAGAGGCGCAAGGGAACTCATCTACACCACCCCGTCCAATCCGCACCTGGGACAATGAAGACGAACTAGATGATAGAGATGTCGTTATTCGGGACCTTGTGGTTAATCTATCTGCAGGCCCAGGAAAGCAGATGTTTGAGATTGACTATAAAGGCCGCGGACGTGTATTCCAGCGCGATTACATCGAAGGTCTTGGTTTGAAGCCCGAATGTGCAGCGACAATGCGGGTTAGTGGGAATAGCATGGAGCCGCGCTTATGGGATGGCGATTCCGTGCTTGTTGATTATTGCCGCCAGACTATTCTGGATGGGAAAATTTACGCTTTTGTCTGGTTGGGCGAGCACTACATCAAACGCGTATTTAAAGAGCCCGGGGGTGGACTTCGCCTAGTTAGCAATAACACAGACAAGTCCACATACCCAGACAGAATTATTCCGCCAGAGCATATTGATGAATTCAGTTTGATTGGGGAAGTTGTTGGGCTGGCTGGTGGCAAGATATAAAAATTACTACTGGAGGCCAACTCATAACACTTAATGAGGATAAAGATGAATAGCAATGCTTTTCCAGCCCGAGCAATAAGCACTGTCATCCTGATATGCAGCTGTCTTCTTATTGAGAGTGCTCAAGCATCCGACGGCAACGCTCCTGAAAATGTTATCGGGAAAACATTTTGGTTTGATCTTCCAAGCCCTGCCCACTGCCTAGGGTATGAACTTGGCGACTACTCCAAACAAGCAAAATCTATGCAGGGCACATTTTCGCAAATAATTAATCAGCCAATTGACACGTTTGAAGTTATTTTAAGCGATGGTAGTAAGCGCTATATAAGTGCTTTCAATACTAAATTAGCGCTCAGTGCTGTAGATTCGGACGAGTATCGTTGCTTATATACAACAGACCCAAGCATACGACGCGCCGCAGAAGAAAAGCAAAAAGAAAACCAAGCCAAGAAGCATGGCGTTCGGATCGGAATGACAAAGAAGGAAGTTATCGAAAAGACCAACTGGGGCAAGCCTGAGTCAGTCAACAGAACGATAACATCAAACATTATTCACGAACAATGGGTCTACGATGGGGGCTACCTGTATTTCACCAATGGGCGGCTCACAGCCATCCAGAACTGACCGCGCAGGACACAGTTGCGGGCGCCGTAGCGCCTACAGCAGGCCTGGCGGATATGCCCCGCTTTGCTTCTCGAAGGATGTGACGCAAGAGATGATTAATGAGTGGAAGCGGACGAACAACTCAAAATCGAGGTAAATTGGCGGGAAAGAGCAATTTGCCGTTCGTCACTTGCCACTGCCAACCAGTGTATCAAGTTGAAAAATACCATCAATGACCTATCATTTTGATAGGAACTTAAAGTAGACTAGCCAACCTAATGAATAAGCACGATGCGTTGAATTTTATTCGGCAAGCGGCAGCAAGGGATCAAGTCCTGATCACAAGGCATGCAGAGGTTCGAATGAAGGAGCGCGAAATTTCGCGAAAAATGGTTTATGACGCGCTGCATCTTGGTCGCATCAACCGAGAGCCAGAACCAAACATCATGAAAGGCTCGCTTGAATGCCGGCTTGATCATTACCGTGCCGGAGAAAGCTACTCTGTCATTGCTGCAATTTATGAAGACAACCCCAACCTCATCATCATTACTGTGTTGGAGTAAGGACCATGGAAAATCTATTTCACTACACGTTATGCGGGCTTGATAACGTCTGGCTGGTAAACGGCTACACCATTGAGCAAACTCCGTACGGAGAGGCAATACGCATTGAGGACTCCGAGAGCCTTGACCGAGTCATTGCCGAATCACTACTGAACGGAACTGCGCCACTCACAGGCAAAGAACTGCGATTCGTTCGTCAGTTTATTGGTTTATCCCAAGCCGATCTTGGTTCTTTCCTTGGGAAAGATGCTCAATCTGTTGCCCGCTGGGAGAAGTCTGGTCACGTTGAGCCCACAGCAGAAAAGCTGGCCCGAGTTCTGTTCTTAAGTCACTTTGACGGGGACGACTCTGTGCGAAAAATGGTCGCATTCTTAAACATGATGGATCGTGCCGTGAATGAGAAGCTCATATTGCGAGAAGAAAGCGGCGGCTGGATACCTACCGCAGAGAAACAATTGCAGGACTGCGTTTGCCAATAAAATCAGAGCATCTCTCCTCTGCTAACCGCCTTCGGGCGGTTTTTTATTGCCCGGAATTCCTGCGCCTTAGCCCTTCTCGATAAAGAACCCCGCCGATCCACGTCAGCACAACTCGGTCATCATCAGATAGGCGATTTCTGGCTAATTCAATCCATCCAGCCAGTTCGGCAACAGCATCATCTAACCCAGCAATGCTTCCTGCAACATCAAGCACTTCAGCTTGTGTTTGAAATAGCGCGATATTCTTGTGAGTAGTCATTTTTCTCCCTTGTTGTTGATACAGCATAGACCTGACCTCCACCTCCCTCAACTCCATCCAGTCTAAGCCCGCATCTGCGGGCTTTTTGTCGCCAACGCTTTTGCATACAACAAAAACAGAAAAAACTACAACTTTAGTTTGCAATAATAAAAACTTAGTTGTAATATCAAGCTGTAGTTTTGGTTGAAAAGTTGTAGATATGATTAAAGCGGAGCAGATGCCATGACCAGCTTTTCCTTAATTTCCGAGGACGCCGACGCGATCTTTGTAGCAGTAACGGGCACCAAAATAATTAAACAACATTAACCAATAAAAACCCGCCGAAGCGGGTTTGTGGAGCGAAGTAGAAATGCGCTTAGACGATCAAGGACAGCAGCTTAGCCAGGAAGGAAACCGGAACGACATAATCCGGTCGCCCAGCGCTAAGAACGCTGTCGTTGTAGGCGCGCAACCGCAAAGACTCGATTTCTCCAGTCTCATCAGCCTCTATCGCAGCGCTTTCAGCATCAATCGCATCCATTTCCAATTTGGCGGCTCGGCCAGCCAGTTCAGTGAATCGCTTGTACAAGGACTGGTGAGAAAAGACCTTATCCGGAAGTCCGGAAACAGCATCAAGCACTGCGATCACGGCAATTACCACGCCAGCAACACTAGCAATCAACGGGTAATTACCGACAACCGAAGCAAAGCTTGCGGTGCCGGACATCAAGCTAATAGTTGCCATCACCATGCGAATTCGCCGGTAAAACGCGGCATGCAAGTAATGCAATCGCGCATGGTAACGCACATCGCCAACAGCTTCGTAATGGCTACGCAGATAGTCCCTGACTTCTTCCGTCATTGCTTTGTCCTTTCTTGTTCGGATCTGGCGGTGGCGGCATCCGGCGCGGCACCTGTGATCGCTTTTCAAATTCATCAAAGTTTCCCATGGCGGTTCCTTTCGCGAAATTGTGTGGATTGGTGTTCGCACATTCTAGCCCTAGGAACCGCCGCCCAACAACGCAAAGGAGCAATAGCTATGTCACTCATCACCAACGCCATCAACCAAGCCATCCGCGAATTACAAAACGCCGCAGCAGGCTGGCCCTGCGTCACCCGCAGCAGAGACAGTCGCATTGACCACTACATTGCTTTCTCCACAGATACACGACAGAACTACTGCAGCATCGTCATTAAAGAAGATGTTGCCGTCCCCGCAATGGAAGGGGCTGCAGCATGAATGCCGCTCGCCAGTTCTTACCGCGTAAACCTTTCTCCACACCACGCACTGCCGCCAACGATGGCCACTACGGCAGCACTCGCGCCATATCGATCACCCACCGCCAGCCTGATGGCCGCTGCCGCACGATCAATGTGATCGCCAGCACATACGTGGGCGCCGAGATTTCCGCGCTGGATCAGATGAATTTTCCCGGCCGATAAGGCCTTTAACCACCGGAGAAAACCATGGAGAGAGTTGTTGAGGTTTTTTGCTGCGGCGCATGTGACGACATTCACGACACCTACGAAGACGCCCAAGAGTGTTGCGAGCCGAAGGTAACCACCATGTTCAAGTGCTCTGAATGTGGGGTGATTCACATCAATGAGGATGACGCTGAATCCTGCTGCCAAGAAGGTGCCGATGAGGACCACAACATTGATGGCCGCCTCTACATGGCCTCAAAACTTGAGCTTGAACGCGCCGGGCAACTTTGTTTGCTTTAACCAGGACAGGACAACATGACCAAACACTATCCCATCATCGCACTCACCGGCCCGGCCGGCAGCGGGAAAGACACTGTGGCAGACCACCTTAGTGATCGCTACGGCTACACCAAGATCGCCTTTGCCGATGCCCTACGCCTTGAAATCTGCGCCGCATTTGGCGTGCACGTTGACAAGCTTCTCGATCGCGAAGGTAAAGAAGTGCCATGCAAGCAGCTAAGCCTTAGCCGCTGCAATGATCACCGCTTTGTCGGCCTGATCCTTGCCAAAGAATTGCAGATGGACGAGGCCAGTAATGAAATTGTTGAAGCGCATATCAGCCAGCCGCGCAGCCCGCGCTGGGCAATGCAGCTTTGGGGAACTGAATATCGTCGCGAAGTCTTCGGCGAAGACTACTGGATTACCGAACTTGCGCAGAGTCTGGCTGATATCAATGGACCGGTCGTCATCCCGGACTGTCGCTTTGAAGGTGAAGCCGAATTCATCAGTGTGCATGGCGGAGAAATCTGGAAACTGCACCGGCCAGATTTAGCCCTCATCGCCACACACAAGAGCGAAATGCCATTGCCGCGCTATCTGATAGACCGCGATCTGGACAACACCGGGGACATCGCCCTACTGCACAAGCAAGCAGAACACGCCCTGATGATGATGGACCGAGCACGCCGAGGCGTGGCATGACCCGTCGCCAGCTTGCTCGTGCCGCATTCCCATTTGTCGTCGCACTTATCGCAGTACCAGTTTGTATCACTTTTATCACCATCATCTGGAGCATCAAATGAACCACATCAACAAAACCACCCTCCCCGCTATCGGATCAGTGCTTTCTGGCGGATTTTTCGCCGGTCTATTCCGCAATGGCGACCAATTACATGCGCTGATCGTAAGCCCAAAAGCCGAAGGCGAATTCATCGATATTGCATGGGGCGAATACCCGCAAGAAGTCGATGGCGCAGATTCGTGCTTCGACGGCCGCAGCAACACTTTGGCTATGGCAGCGGCAGGCAGCGGCTTGGCGAAGCGTATTCTGGCCCTGCGCATTGCGGATCTGGACGACTGGTATCTACCCAGCCGCGACGAGCTGGAAATCTGCTATCGCAACCTGAAACCGACCACAGAGCAGAACTGGTGCAGCTTCCGGGATGGCGACAACGCCAGCAGCGTACCGGTCAGCTATCCGTACACCAAAACCTCTCCAGCGCAAACCAGCGTCGAGGCCTTCCAACAAGGCAATGCAGAGGCCTTCGAACCGCGCTGGCATTGGTCCAGCACCCAGTATTCCGCCCACTGTGCCTTTTTTCAGTACTTCGACACTGGCCACCAGTGCGGCAACGCCAAGGGCAACGAGTATTGCGCTCGGGCAGTCCGCAGATTGTCAGTAATTGAGTAATTCAACCATTCAGAGCGGGCGCAAGCCCGCGTGGTCAAATTTTTAAGGATTGAATCATGAACCAAGAAACCACCATCACTCTGCCAACTACATCGATCGCGAAACAGACCTTGGCAGCGGGAGAACTCTACGCCGGCATCATCCTGGGCAAGGATGGCGCCGCCGACTACCACCTAATCCTGATCCCGGGCGAAGTCGAGGACGTCAACTGGCAAACCGCTATGGATTGGGCAGCAGAACAAGGCGGTGAACTTCCTACCCGCCGCGAGCAGTCGCTGCTTTTCACCAATCTGAAAGAGCGATTCAAGCCAAGTTGGTACTGGTCGGGAGAAGAGTATCCGAACTATTCCCCCTATGCCTTTGTTCAGAACTTCGACTATGGCGACCAGGACTTCCACGACAAGGGCAACGAGTATTGCGCTCGGGCAGTCCGCAGAGTCTCAGTCATTGAGTAATTCAACCATTCAGAGCGGGCGCAAGCCCGCGTGGTGAAATTTTTGAGGATTAAACCATGACACAAGAAGTAACCCTGAAAGTCGGCGAGGCCACGATCACTCTACCGGCCACGTCGATCGTGAAGCAGATCCTAGAAACCATCTGCCAGCAGGCAGTTAAACCAGCATCCGTTGCCGCGCCGACCCGCCCCACACTAGCGGATGGCGAACACTACGCCGGCATCATCCTGGGCGAGGATGGCGCCGCCGACTACCACCTGATCCTACTTCCTGAAAGCATTGAAGACATCAAGTGGCAAGCCGCCAAGGATTGGGCCGCCGAGCAAGGCGGCGAACTCCCTACCCGCCGCGAGCAGTCGCTGCTCTACGCCAACCTGAAAAAACACTTTAAGCCGCGCTGGCACTGGTCCTGCGAAGAGCATCCCACAGAAGCCCGCTATGCCTTTGTTCAGACCTTCGACGGTGGCGGCCAGAACGGCGACGTCAAGGGCTACGAGTATTGCGCTCGGGCAGTCCGCAGAGTCTCAGTTATTTAACCCTTTAACCATTTGAAGCGGGCGCAAGCCCGCGCTGGAAAATTTTTCGCCATGGCACTGCATACGCAACTACCGATTTACAAATCAGCCTACGACCTACTGGACTTGGCCACTGATTTGGTTCGCAACATGCCCCGCGATTATAAGGCATCGATCGGCGGACGAATTCGGGACGAGTGCTTGTCCCTGATTGTTTTGATCTTCCGGGCCAACGTCGCCAAGAACAAGGTGCCGCACCTGGAAGACCTGCTGGAGCGCCTGCAAGTGGCCGAGCTGCTGATTCGCCTATCGAAAGATAAGCGCTTCATCTCGGTCGCCCAGTACGCCACAGCCATCGCACTTACGGACAGCATCGGGAAGCAAACCAGTGGCTGGCGAAAATCCGCATCGTCGCTCGTTGTATGACCGCCACGGCGGCCATGCCTATGCGAATTTTAATCTGGTCGTGCCGCTGGCCCCGTAAAGCCACCGCCACGCGTAGCCCGGATACCACTCGCCCATGCGGGATCAGGTCCGACGCAGTTTCCGCACTGAGTAATCGGCGCGGCGACGTAGATAGCACGATGGAGCCCACTATGCCTTTATTCAGAACTTCGACAATGGCAACCAGAACAACAACGACAAGGACAACGAGTATTGCGCTCGGGCAGTCCGCAGATGAAAGCGATGCGGCTTTCCTTTTTTCCGACCTGGTACAAGCTTACTTTGATTGCCGGCGCACCAAGCGCAACAGCCGCTCCGCACTGGCATTCGAGCAAAACCTTGAACGCAACCTGATCGAGCTGAATACCGCGCTGCGCGCTGGCGCCTACCAGCCCGGTCGCTCGATCTGCTTTGTGGTCACCCACCCGAAGCCGCGGGAAGTATGGGCGGCAGAATTCCGTGACCGGATCGTGCACCACCTGTTTTACAACCACGTCTCCCCAAGCATCGAAGCGCGATTTATTGCCGATAGCTGCGCCTGCATCAAAGGACGCGGCACGCTCTACGCAGCCCAGCGGCTGGAAAGCAAAATCCGCAGCATCACCCAGAACTGGCAGCAGCCGGCGCACTACCTGAAGCTCGACCTGGCGAATTTCTTTGTCAGCATCGACAAACGCATCCTGCGCAAGCAGCTGGCCGCCCATATCAGCGATCCATGGTGGCTAAGCCTGGCCGAAACCATCCTGTTGCATGATCCGCGCCAGAACTATGACCTACGCTGCAGCCCGGAGCTGCTGGACTTGGTGCCGCACCACAAGCGCCTGACCAATCAGCCGGAACACCTCGGCCTGCCGATCGGCAACCTGAGCAGCCAGTTCTTCGCCAACGTCTACCTGAACGATCTGGATCAGTTCGCCAAACACCATATCGGCGCGAAGCATTACGTGCGCTATGTCGATGACTTCATCCTGCTGCACCAGTCACCGCAATGGCTGAATGCCGCGCATGCACGCATCGCAGAATTCCTGCCGGCCACACTGGGCGCACAGCTGAACCACAAGAAAACCATTCTGCAGCCGGTTGATCGCGGCGTGGATTTCATCGGCCAGGTGATCAGCCCATGGCGCCGTACCACCCGCCGCAGAACGATCAATACCGGCATGCACCGCCTCGAGCGCCTGCCGAGCGCAGACCTGTTTGAAGTCGGCAACAGCTACTTCGGACTGCTGCGCCAAGCCAGCCACAGCCACAAAGACCGCACCGCACTGGCAAACCTGCTGCGCAGTCGCGGGCAGACCATCAATTACGACATTACCAAGACATACAGGAGAGCCGCGTGAGCGAACACAACATCCTAAGCATTAGCGGAGGCAAGGACTCAACAGCACTGCTATTGCTGGCCAGAGAGCGCCAGCCGGAAAACATGCAGGCCGTGTTTGCCGATACCGGCAATGAGCACCCGCAGACCTATGATTACCTGCACTATCTGGAACAAGCTACCGGAATGCAAATTCGCTGGGTCAAAGGGGATTTTTCTGCGCAGATCACCAAGAAGCGCGAATACGTGCTGGCACATTGGGCCGATAAAGGCGTGCCGCAAACCGCAATTGATCGCGCTGCTGCTGCGCTGGTGCCGAGCGGCATTCCGTTTCTCGATCTATGCATCTGGAAGGGTCGCTTCCCGTCGGCTAAGGCCGCTTTCTGCAGCGAGGAATTGAAGCGCAACCCGATTCAGCGGAAAGTGCAATTCCCGCTGATGGACACTGGGCATGATGTGATTTCATGGCAGGGCGTACGGGCTGATGAATCGCTGCGCCGAAGTTTACTGATAGAAAACGATCTAGCCTTGACCAACAACAACGGCGCGGAAATGTGGAACTACCGGCCCATCCTGAAATGGACAGCGCAAGACTGCTTTGACATGCACAAAAAGCACGGAATAAAGCACAACCCGCTGTATGAGCAGGGTATGGGCCGCGTTGGCTGCATGCCCTGCATCAACTGCCGCAAGGATGAGTTGTTGGAAATAAGCAAGCGTTTCCCAGAAGAAATCGACCGCATCCGGCAATGGGAATTAGCCGTCAAAGAAGCAAGCAAGCGCGGCGCTTCAACCTTCTTTGCTGCGCCATCAGGCGATAGCGCATGGTCAGCCACACAAACCATCGACGTATTTGTCGAGTGGGCACAGACCAGTCGCGGCGGCAAGCAATTTGACTTTATCCGCATGGATGACGGGCCGCTTTGCTCATCCATCTATGGGCTTTGCGAGTAACGCTGCCATGCAAATCAAATCCGTAAAAACATACCGAGTTCATATTTTTATGAGCGGACCTATCGAGGTTGCGAAACAAGCAATTAGGCAATACTGCTTTCACCAAGGGCTGTGCGTCACGATCGAGCCAACAACATTCATCTACACCGGCGGCGAAGAAGCTGGATTTGTAGTTGGCCTGGTAAATTATCCGCGCTTTCCAACAACGCCTGAAGCGCTTATCAAGACAGCCAAGTGCCTGGTTAACGAGCTTTTAACCGCCACATTCCAGCATTCCGCACTACTGGTTACGCCAGAAGACACCGAATGGATGACTTTACGGGAGGCAGCATGAACCGCGCCCAACGCCGCGCCGCCGCGCGCGCCAAGCCCCAACAAATCCTGAACCGCGATGCCGCAGTCAAGGCATTCAACACGCGCCTTGCGCTGGCCAACGCCACTCAAGCAGGCGATGAGGACTGCAGCCACCTCATCACCCCGCTTTTCGTCCTGGTCGAAAAGTTGATGGCCGGCAAGCTTGATACCACAGGGTTCATTGAGCTGAACGAAAGCAACTGCGGCGCGTTCTGCTTAGCGAAAGAGATTCACACCTGGGCGGCAAATGACGGTACCCGAGACCAGGTCGTACCCAGCATGCCGATTTTTGAAGCCGCTGCAGATGCGCTTGGCGATATTGGTGAACGCTTTGTCCTGCGAGGACACTACATCGCAACGATGACGGAAATAGAAGCCATCCGCGCCAGCATCAATTGGTTTGATGCCTTGATCCGTGTAGCCGATCGGTCACACCTAACCAGGGCACTACTGGAAGCGGCAAAGATGGTAGACGAAAAACTTTTGAAGGTTGGGAGAGCGGCATGAGCCAAAAACAACCCGCCTGGATCACACTGGATGTGTGGGCAGAAAATGAATATGGCGACAAAGCACCCAATATGGACACGCTACGTAAATGGGCACGATCAGGACTGATCATGCCTACGCCCGAGAAGGTCGGCGCTACCTGGTTCGTTCGTCGAGAATCTCGTTACACCCCACTACCAAAACGCGGACCATCAATGCATCACACCGCCCTGCCTGCCAGTAATGAATCTGCTTTGCCATCCAAGGGAAGCCGGCTAGTTGATCGCGTCAGAGCAGCAGGACGGTAATCATGGCACGGCCAAGAAATAGTAAGCACCGGGCATTCCCGGAAAACCTCTACGAACGCAACGGATACTATTCTTGGCGCGATCCGCGCGATGGCAAGGAATACGGGATCGGTCGGGACAAGCGCGAAGCGTTCGATCAGTCCATTGAGGCAAATCTACACATTTCCGGCCCTCAAACATCCCTGCGCGTGGTTGACCGGCTCAACGGGATGAGCAATGACAAAACGTTCGGCGACTGGTGCGATCGATATAAAACGCTACTTGAGGAAACCCGTGAGCTACGCGCCACAAGTCTAAACAGCGTTCGGGCCTATCTGGTGGTCGCACGCAAGAAGTGGGACAACTGGCCCATTTCATCCATCACGACACTCGACATCGCCGATCTGCTGAAGGAATGGACTGACGCAGGGAAAAATCGCATGGCCACGCACGTTCGCTCACGTCTGGTTGATCTGTTCAGGGAAGCACAGGCAGCAGGATGGATTCAACAAAACCCCGCAGAAATCACTAAAGTGCGCGGCGTAAAAGTGAAGCGTGAGCGCCTGACGCTGGAGCAGTTTGAGCTGATCTACACCAAGGCTAAAGAAGAGCGCGCGCGGCCATGGATTGCCAGAATGATCGAGCTTGCTTTACTTACCGGGCAGCGGCGCGAGGATCTGGCCAATATGAAATTTACGGACGTGCGCGACAACCACCTGTTTGTGCAGCAGATCAAGACCGGACAGAAAGTGGCCCTGTCTCTGGAGTTGTCGCTCCCGGATCTACCAGGCGCCACACTGGGCAGCGTGATCGAATCCTGCCGGAAAGGATCGTATACCGCGAAAACCTTGCTCTACCACACCCGGAACAGCGGGAAGGCCAAGCACGGTGATCCTCTGTATATCTCAATTCTCAGCAATGGATTTGCTATTGCGCGCGAAAAGGCCGAAATCATGGGAGAGAATCCACCGACTCTGCACGAAATCCGCAGCTTATCGGGACGACTCTATGAAAAGCAGTATGGAAAGGACTTTTCTCAGGCTATCTGGGGGCACCGCAACGCGAATACATCAGCAATTTATCTTGATGTGCGCGGCTCGGAATGGGTCAACATTGCCCCTCCTTCAGGGCTATAATTAACTCAAAATGAGTACTTAACCCATTGATTTCATTAGGTCATAAACACGTGTTATCACTTACATTTAAGCGCCACAAAAATAATATAGGTGCTTGATTAATATGGATAAACGTCTACGAATTGCGTCGTACAACATCCACAAAGGCGTCTCAACCTTCAACCGCAGACTGATCTTGCATGAAGTGCGTCGCGAGCTGCTTCGACTCAATCCTGATCTTGTTTTCTTGCAGGAAGTCCAAGGCGAGCATTTGCGCCGAGCGCTTCGTTTTGATACATGGCCCGATACTCCGCAGCATGAATTCCTGGCCGGTGAACACCTCAGCTCCGCCTACGGCCGCAATGCCAACCACCGTTTAGGTCATCACGGTAACGCTCTGCTCTCGCGCTTTCCTATCGGGGACACCCACAACCTTGATCTGACCTTGCACCGCTTTGAGCAACGCGGTCTGCTGCATTGTGTCCTTCAACCTGCCACATGGAATCAACCACTGCACGCGCTGTGCGTCCATCTCAATTTACTCGCGCATGATCGGCGTCGGCAACTTTCCATGCTGGTCCAATATATCCAGAACAGCATCCCGCCTCTAGAACCGCTTGTTCTGGCTGGGGACTTCAACGACTGGTCCCGTGAAGCCACCTTTACACTGAAGCACGAATTGGGGTTGGCCGAGGCATTTGAAACCCTTCACGGTACCGCGGCCAAAAGTTTCCCCGCACGGATGCCCTTCCTGCGCCTTGACCGGATTTACACTCGAGGCTTCAACATAGAAGTCGCTGACGTATTGACTGATGCACATTGGATTGGACTTTCCGACCACGTGCCTCTTTTTACCGTACTGCACAGAAGAGATGCCTGATGCTTGGATTTGTCCATGGTAATCAGTTACGCCTGCTTTACAACGGGCAGGATTACTTCCCTGCGCTGATTGCAGCCATCCACACCGCTCGACATGAAATTTTCATCGAATCCTATTTGTATGAACTCGATGAAATTGGCAAAGAGGTGGCAGAGGCTCTAATTCAAGCAGCTAAGCGCCATGTCGCCGTGAAACTGCATCTTGATGGGTTTGGTGCGCGCACGTTCCCAATGGCGTGGCGAGAAAAACTGATCTCGAATGGGGTACAGCTCCTGTTTTTCCGCCCCAGCATCAGCCCGCTGACTTTTGACCGCACCCGATTACGTCGTCTGCACCGCAAGCTCGCCGTAATTGACGGCATTGTAGGCTTCATCGGCGGCATCAATATTATTTCCGACTTCAATACGCAGATTCCGAACCTACCGCCACGTTATGACTATGCTGTGGAAGTGCATGGCCCATTAGTGCGGCGCATGCATGATGCTGTTGACCGGGTGTGGCGCCATACCGCCTGGGCCCAACTGAAGAAGGACTGGCTGCATAAAAGCCACTTGCGCCCACTGGGCGAAATGGCCGGGCATGTACAGGCAAAATTTGTTACTCGCGACAATCTGCGCCACCGACGTGATATTGAAATTGAATACTTGCGGGCGATTGAATCAGCTCGGCATGAAATCATCATTGCCAATGCCTATTTCTTACCTGGACTGCGTTTCCGCCGTGCATTGATGCGCGCGGCAGTGCGCGGTGTGCGCGTCATATTGATTTTGCAAGGTAAAGTGGACCACGCTTTATTACATTATGCGAGTCGCGGCTTTTATCACCAATTCCTGAATGCCGGCATGGAAATTCATGAATACCCCCGCGGTTTCATGCATGCCAAAGTCGCAGTGATTGATGGTCGCTGGAGCACGATAGGCTCCAGCAATATCGATCCGCTCAGTTTGTTGCTGGCCCGCGAGGCTAACCTGTTCATCCGGGATATCGCGTTTAGCACAACATTGCGTGAAGATCTTCAGCGCGTACTGACTGAGGACACGATGGAAATAAAACTTGAAGATCTGCGCCATGCTCGCCTGATTCAACGGTTACTTTCTTGGGTCGCTTTCAGTATCACCCGACTGATGATGGCACTATCCGGATATGCAGGCAGCAGGTATCTGGAATAAATCCCGTCATTCCCGGTAGAAACGGGTTTTCCCGAATGGACGCTACATTGTGGTGCAGAGGATAGTCGCCCTCACAATAACGGGGGCGGAGGCCTTATGAATCAATCCACACGCGACGGTTTCACCAGCAGTTTTGGCGTACTGGTCGCCACTTTGGGCTCGGCAGTCGGGCTCGGCAATATCTGGAAGTTTCCCTATCTGACAGGCGCCAACGGTGGCGCTGGTTTTTTACTGGTTTACCTTTTGGCCACTCTGCTAGTCGGCTTGCCGTTGCTCATGGTTGAAACATCGCTCGGTCGCGCGGCCCGGGCCAATGCTGTCACCACATTTGAGCGCATTGCACCGCCAAATCAACGTAGCTGGAAAATAATCGGCTGGATGGGTTTTACCGCGGCCTTGCTGATCATGGCGTTCTACACCAGCGTCGCGGGTTGGGTTTTTGCTTATATTTTCAAAGCATTTTCCGGCGAAATCGCCACTACCGATCCCAAGATCGCCGGCGCAGCATTCGGCAAGTTGGTATCGAACCCGGTAGCGTCCTTGCTCTGGCAATGGATTGTGCTGGCGCTGACCGGCAGCATCATTATGCTGGGGGTGTCCAAAGGGATCGAAGCCGTAGCACGCAAATTGATGCCCCTGCTATTCGGCTTGCTCTTGATACTGTGTATCCGCAGCCTGACGCTGCCTGGTGCTTCAGAAGGGCTTAAATTCCTGTTCTCTCCTGACTTTGCCAAGATTACACCTGCCGTTGTCCTTACCGCGCTGGGATTGGCTTTCTTCAAGCTATCGATTGGTATGGGCTGCATGCTGACCTACGGCAGTTATTTCCGCGACGATCAGAATATTCCGGTGACGGCTACGCGCGTGATGTTCGCTGACCTTTCCGTTTCACTACTCGCCGGCATCGCCATTTTTCCAGCCGTTTTTGCCTTTGGATTTGCTCCGGCAGCCGGCCCATCGCTGGTCTTTATGACAATTCCAGCCGTCTTTACCAGCATGCCGGGCGGCAGACTGTTCATGACGATTTTCTTTGTGCTCACCGCAGTCGCCAGTATTGGCGCCATGCTGTCACTCTTGGAAGTCCCCGTCGCCGTTCTGACAGAACGCTACAAACTGAACCGGAAGCGCGCTTCACTGATGACCATCGGCGCGATCCTGCTTTTGGGTATACCTGCATCCCTCTCTCAGAGCATCACGGCAGAAATGAAAATCTTCGGAATGAACCCATTCGACTTGTTTGACTTTCTCAGCTCCAACGTACTCCTGCCACTCGGAGGCATCCTGATCTGTCTGTTTGCCGGATGGATATATGGATTACCGCAACTGGAAAATCAATTGGGCAATCATGGCAACCTGGCCAACGAAAAGCTTGTTCAACTGGTATTTGTACTGGTGCGATTTGTCGCCCCGTTATCCATTGCGATCGTACTATTGCACGGACTAAAGATTATTTGAGTATCGAATGTCGTTGCCCGGAATGAAGGGCAACGACATTCATCCCTCAATTGGGTTTACGCTTGGTTGCAGCACTTGTTTTACGAGCGCCTGCTTTTGCAGATCGACCGCCAGCCAGCGATGGCGCTTTAGGGTCTTCGACCAAAACAAAATCAATCTTGCTGCTATCCATATCGACACGAACCACCTTGATACGGACACGATCCGTCATGCGATATACCTGTCCGCTGCGTTCGCCCCGTAACTCGTGCCGAACTTCGTCGTAATGGAAATAATCTGTTCCCAGTTCCGAAATATGCACCAGTCCTTCGACAAAGACGCCCTCCAGCAATACAAACAAGCCAAAGCTCGTCACGCTCGCCACCACGCCATCGAATTCTTCGCCAATCTTGTCCTGCATGTAATAACACTTGAGCCAGTTTTCCACATCGCGACTGGCTTCATCAGCCCGCCGCTCAGTCATTGAACACTGAACGCCCAGCGCTTCCCACTTGCGTGAAGGCTTGTATTTCTTGCCCGCAATGATCGCCTTGATCGTGCGATGCACCAGCAGATCGGGATAGCGCCGAATCGGTGAAGTGAAATGGGTATACGCTTCATAACCCAGACCGAAGTGCCCCAAATTATCCGGGCTATAAACCGCCTGTTGCAGGGAACGCAGCAGCATGGTCTGCAACAGTGGTGCGTCCGGCCGATCCTTGATCTGCCCCAGCAAGGTGGCGTAATCGCTCGCCTCCGGCAACTCCCCTCCCGGCAAAGCCAGAGCAAGACCGCGCAGATATTCGCGCAGTTTTTCCAATTTTTGCGGCGTTGGGCCTTCATGCACACGGTACAGGCCAGTGTGTTTGTGCTCCATGAAAATGTGCGCGGCACAAACATTGGCTGCGAGCATGCATTCTTCGATCAACTTGTGTGCATCATTGCGAACCACGGGAACGATCTCGCGAATCTTGCCATTTTCATCAAACAACATCATCGTTTCAGTCGTTTCAAAGTCAATCGCACCACGATCCTGGCGAGCACCGCTGAAAGCTTTGAAGAGTGCATACAAATTATTGATATGCGGCAGTACATTGGCATATTGGCGTGCGATTTCGCCCTGCGGGTTCGACAACATGTCCCAAACTTTGTTGTAGGTCAGCCGGGCTTTGGACAACATCACCGCCGGGTAGAAACGGTAATCCTTGATCTCGCCTTTCTGGCTGATCTGCATATCACAGACCATGCACAGACGCTCGACTGCCGGATTCAAGGAACAGATGCCATTTGAAAGCGCTTCTGGCAGCATCGGAATAACCCGGCGCGGAAAATAAACCGAATTGCCACGCTCGAATGCGGTTTCATCAAGCGCATCGTCTGGTAATACATAATGACTGACATCAGCAATCGCTACGACCAAACGCCATCCTTTGCCTTTTTTCTCGGCAAACACGGCATCATCGAAATCCTTGGCGGTTTCGCCGTCAATCGTCACCAGTGGCAACTCACGCAAATCCACGCGCTCCACGCCCAACACCGGCTTCCAGTCTTTCTTTGTCACCGTTTGTGAAATCGCTGCGGCTTGTGCTTCTGCCGCTTCGGAAAACTCATGCGGGAGACTGTGCTTGCGCAAGGCGATTTCGATTTCCATTCCCGGATCATTATAGTTGCCGAGAATCTCGACCACCTTGCCCACCGGTTGCGCATTACGTGCCGGCTGGGTCAGCAGCTCGACCGTCACCACCTGTCCCGGACGTGCCTTCAACGTACTTTTCGGCTCGATCAGAATGTCCTGGCTGATACGCTTGTTTTCAGCCACAACAAAATGAATACCGCGGTCGGTATAAAAACGGCCAACGAGGCGGGTGTTCACATGTTCAAGCACTTCGACAATCTTGCCCTCAGGACGTCCGCGCCGGTCAACTCCGATATGGCGCACCAGCACGCGATCGCCGTGCAGTACTTTGTCCATTTCTCTCGGGCCAAGATAGTAATCGTCACCGCCATTATCCGGCACCAAAAAGCCAAAACCATCAGGATGACCTTGTACCCGTCCTGCAATCAGATCGATTTTGGCCGGCAGGCAGAGTGCGCCCTTGCGGTTGAGCATCAGCTCGCCCTCGCGCTCCATCGCGGCCAGGCGGCGTGCAAACGCTTCGCCTTCAGTCTGATGTATCGATAATTGCTTCTTTAATTCGTCCGGGAATACCGGGGCACCCTGCTCTGCCAGTATCTGCAGAATGAATTCGCGCGAGGGCAAGGGATTTTCGTAGCGCTCGCGTTCACGCTCAAGCCAAGGATCTTGAGCACGTAAACCTTTGACTTTGCGCGGCTTTGACTTCGCTAGCGGTAGCGGGCTCAACAAGGCGGCAGGGCTGGCTTCATTTTGTTTTGTTTGTTTTCTTGACATGGTTTCTTCTTTTTCTGATAATCACGCCTCTCTGTGGGGCGCTGGTTCATTTTAGCGCAGTTCAAGAGCCCAGGTGGCGGAATTGGTAGACGCACTAGGTTCAGGTCCTAGCGATCGCAAGGTCGTGGAAGTTCGAGTCTTCTCCTGGGCACCAATCTCTTGAATATAATATGCACAGGGTAATGCCCAGGTGGCGGAATTGGTAGACGCACTAGGTTCAGGTCCTAGCGGTTGCAAGGCCGTGGAAGTTCGAGTCTTCTCCTGGGCACCAGCATTCAGAAAACGCCCCGATGCCAAATCGGGGCGTTTTTTCATTCACGCATCACATCAACAACATTCAATCCCCCGCTGAATTCCTTACTTATTTTTCGCGCAATATCCATTCCTTGGTATTAATGCCTTATATTGCAATCTGGTTAACAAAATCTAACATCCATTTCCAGCCATGCCCCTTGATTTGAGCCAAGCCCACGTCCTTGTTGCCGATGATGCCCCGACAGTGCGTCAGTCAATTCGCATGACGCTGTCTCAGGCTGGCATCACCCGCGTCGACACCGCCAACAGCATCGGCGAGACCCGGCGCAGGGTTCGCAATGGCGATTACGATATTGTCTTGTGCGATTACCATTTTGGCGAAGGCATGAACGGTCAGGAGCTACTGGAAGAATTGCGCCGATCAGGCGAGCTCCCGCTCTCCACCATCTGGTTCATGATTACAGCTGAAGCCTCCTACGAGAAAGTCGTCGCCGTAGCAGAAGTCGGCCCAGATGATTATCTGATCAAACCATTCACCAGCGCACTACTGGCAACTCGGTTACATGTCGCGTGGACACGCAAAGCGTTTCTTCGCCCGATATTGGAGCGAATCAACGCTGGCGATATTGAGGGTGCTATCGCAACAGCACAAGAAGCCTTGCCCTCGGCCGAACAGTACCGTCCGGACTTGATTCGACTGCTCGCCAATCTTTTGGTCGAAGCCGGCCGACTGGATGAGGCACAAAAACTCTTCGAGGAAACGCTGACCAGTAAAGTGGTTCCTTGGGCCAAACTGGGACTCGCCAAAGTTTTGGCACGTCAAGGCAACCAATCGCAAGCAGAAAGCATGCTGCACGCTGCCATCCTGACCCATACCCACTATGTCGATGCGTACGAAGAACTTGCCAATCTCTATATGGCTGAAGGCCGTATGGATGAAGCCATGGGTGTTTACGAAAAATGCATGGCCATCTCACCCAACAACGTTTCACGCCTGCAAAAAGCGGGCAATCTGGCCAACATGATGGGCGACTCTGGCAAAGCACGCCAACTACTGGAACGTGCTGTTTTTTGCGGCGGCAACTCGTCGGCACTTTCTCCGGAAACCGTGTTGCAACTCGCCCTTGCTGCACGACGGGATGGGGCCATGGGAGACGCTGACAAATATCTGCGAATGGCGCAAGAACTTGCAAAGCGCGACGATACCATCATCAATCGCGTCGTCGGCAAGCTCGCCGCGGCCATTTTTCACAACAAAACCGACTTGCTGTCAGAACTTGAATCTTACATCACCAATGAAGCATTCACCCAAGAAGCCGCCATTGGCTTTTTGATGACTGCCGATATGATCTGCCCACCATCGCTATTGGAAGAAGAAGCCAACCCATTAACAGCTCCATACAAATGGTTGTATGCCATTGCGCGGCGCTTCATCACGACCAAACATTTGTCGAGCCTGCTAGAAACCGCAGCAGGTCAACGCCACGCATGGCGAGACTTCATCCAGCAATGCGGTGCGGAAATCACCGAACTGAACAAACAAGGGGTGCAGATGATGCTGAAGAATCGCACGGCCGACGCTGTCAACCTGTTGCTGCCATCCGCCGAAGAAACCCGAAATAACCGGCTTATGCTTTCCGCCTCACATGCTGCACTTAAATACCTTAAAACGGTAGAGGTTCCGCACAACGAACGCGAACATATCATCAACTCGGCAAACGATTTTATTGACCGCCTGAAGGGTACTCTGGACGAAGGCACACGCCTGAGTTTACGCAATGACCTTGATGCGCTTATCAAAACATCATGATCTGCTCTGCCATTCAGTTAATTACATTACCAAAATCAGTTATTCTTCCCGATCGCAACATCCACCAAGATCGGCTGCAAAATAGCCTGCACATCTTTCGGGGTCACTCCCACCAAAAACCCCCGCTTTCCACCATTGATATAAATCCGATCAAGCTCAAGGATGCTGCGTTCCATATAAATCGGCATCATTTTTCTCGTCCCGAACGGTGATGTGCCACCGACCAGATAACCTGAATGCCTGTTGGCCATTTCCGGAGAGCAAGGCACGATCGTTTTGACGTTCAGGAGACGCGCCAGATTTTTGGTCGAGACTTCACAATCGCCATGCATTAACACTACCAGCGGCTGGCGACGCTCGTCTTCCATCACCAGTGTTTTGATCACGCAATGCTCATCTACGCCCAGTTCTCGTGCTGAAACCGCCGTCCCACCTTTGTCTTCATAAGCATAAAGATGCTCTGAAAATACCACTCCACGCTGACGCAGAGAACGAATCGCTGGTGTAACCGGGAATTTTTCACTCATATCTAAACCTTGCGGAACAAAATGGCATAATATCCGACCAAATAACTCAACAATAACCCTGGAGCGGCGGCTTTCCGTCTGAACATGTATGGCTTTCACACTGGCGAACTTTCCGCAGACTCCACGCTTCGGTGCCCTGCCGCCCGAATTCTACACCCGGCTAAACCCAACGCCGCTACCCGACCCCGTGCTGGTTGCATGGAATTCAGAACTGGCGGAAAAACTTGGCTTGCATACCGACCCACAAGCCCATCCTGATCTGGCCCATTTACTTGCCGGCAACCAGCTTCCTGAGGGAGCAAGTCCACTGGCCAGCGTTTATTCGGGACACCAGTTTGGCACTTACGTCCCGCAATTGGGTGATGGGCGTGCGCTGCTGATCGGGGAACATCGCGCACCAGATGGTGAAATTTACGAATTGCAATTGAAAGGAGCGGGCCTCACCCCGTATTCGCGTATGGGAGATGGTCGGGCAGTGTTGCGCTCCAGTATTCGGGAATATCTTTGCTCCGAAGCCATGCAAGGCCTCGGCATCCCGACCACTCGGGCACTGGGATTAGTCAGCTCGCCACAACCGGTCTGGCGCGAGGAATTGGAAACAGCTGCAGTGGTTCTTCGGGTGGCACCCACATTCGTGCGCTTTGGACACTTTGAATACTTCCACCGTACTGGCGACCATGCTTCTCTGCGTATTCTGACCGACTGGGTTATCACACACTTCTATCCGCAATGCCGGGATGAACCACAACCCTATGCCGCCTTGCTACTCGCAGTTGCCGAGCGCACAGCGCAACTCATTGCTCGCTGGCAGAGTGTCGGCTTTTGCCATGGGGTACTGAATTCAGACAATATGTCGATCCTTGGTCTGACGCTCGATTACGGTCCATTCGGTTTTCTTGATGGCTTTGATGCCGGACACATATGTAATCACTCCGACCATACCGGTCGTTACGCCTGGCACCACCAACCGGAAATTGGGCTGTGGAACCTGCATTGCCTGGCGCAAGCTTTGCTACCCTTAGCCGACAAGGAAGCACTGACCGCAGCGCTGCAACAGTACCAATCAATGTTCGAATCGGCCTTTGCCAACCAACTACGTCAGAAACTTGGCCTGGTGCACTGGCAGGAGGACGACTGGAATCTGGTCAGCAGACTGCTGGAAATGATGCAACAATCCACCGCGGATTGGACTTTATTCTGGCGCGCACTGGCCAATTTTGATGCCGAGAGCGACCTCCACAATGCCAAGTTGCGCAACTTCTTTATTGATCGGCCAGCCTTCGACGCATGGTCCGCGCAATATCGCGCTCGTCTTGATCAGGAACACAGCATTGCCAGTACTCGTGCCGAGCGCATGAATCGGGTCAACCCACTCTACGTATTACGCAACCACCTTGCCGAATCAGCCATTCGCGAAGCCGTCAAGTCAGGCAACTTCACTGAGATTGAACGCTTGCAGCGATGCCTAGCTCATCCATTCGAAGAGCAGAATGAATTTGCCAACTATGCCGCCGCACCCCCCGACTGGGCGCAGGAAATCAGTGTCAGTTGTTCTTCTTAAGCAACGACTTTGTAAAAAAAGTGACAAACTTCTACCCAAGATCAACCCGAGGTGAACGCATTACGGGATAATCCGCGCCATCATTACTCCTTCATGGTTCTCCCATGTTCAGTCTTTTTTCCGGTCTGGATTTCACTGTCGGCATCAGCCTGTTCTTTGCACTCGCCTTTGTACTGGCTTTTGAATGCATCAACGGGTTTCACGACACCGCCAATGCCGTTGCCACAGTGATTTACACCAAGGCCATGCCGCCGCATCTTGCAGTCGGCGCGTCCGGTATCTTTAATTTCTTTGGGGTCTTGCTCGGTGGCTTGAGCGTGGCTTATGCGATTGTCCACTTGCTTCCGGTAGATCTATTGCTGAATGCCGCATCAACCCAGGGTATGGTCATGGTGTTTTCACTACTGGCGTCAGCCATTCTCTGGAATTTTGGTACGTGGTACCTAGGTCTGCCCGCCTCTAGCTCACATACCTTGATCGGCTCGATCCTGGGCGTTGGACTAACCAACGCACTTATCACAGGTATTCCAATTACTCACGGGATCAACTGGAAAAAAGCCACTGAAGTCATGCTTTCTCTGGTTATCTCTCCCACGCTGGGCTTTGTGATTGCAGCGATCTTGTTACTGTTGCTCAAGCGTTTCCGTGCCAACTCCCGCATGCACAAAACACCGATGGAACGTCAGTCCATCGATGGAAAAAAACACCCCCCATTCTGGACTCGACTGGTATTGATTGCCTCGGCCATGGGCGTCAGCTTTGCACATGGTTCCAACGACGGCCAAAAAGGTGTCGGTTTGGTCATGCTGGTTCTGATTGGCATCGTGCCTGGAAAATTCGTTCTGGATATGGATAGCACCGCCTATGAAATCCAGCGTACGCACGACGCAGCGGTCCATATGCAACAGTTTTACGAGCGCAATGGCGATCGTTTGGCTCAATATTTGGCACTCGGCAAGATACCCAACCACACCCTTCCGCAAGCGTTCAAATGTAGCCCGGAACTGACTCTTCCCACCATTAATGAGCTTACCACCACGCTAGATCCAAGTACCGTCAAGGACTATGAAGTGCTGGATGGTGACACCCGTCGCAAAGTACGCCGCATGCTGCTGTGTCTTGACGACACAGCCAAGAAGGTAGGCTCGCTCCCAGGCGTTACAACGGCTGAACGCAACGATCTGGACAAGTTGCGCAAAGATCTGACTGCCACCACCGAATACGCCCCCACCTGGGTTATTTTTGCCATTGCAATGGCACTAGGTCTCGGCACCATGATTGGCTGGCGCCGCGTAGTACTGACAGTTGGCGAGAAAATTGGTCAAAAAGGCATGACCTATGCCCAAGGTGCTTGTGCGCAGATTACCGCCACCTGCGCCATTGGCATAGCCAACATATTGGGTTTGCCGGTATCGACCACCCATGTTTTATCCTCTGGCGTTGCCGGAACCATGGTCGCTAATCGCAGCGGCTTGCAGGGCGGTACCATCAAAAATATCTTGATTGCCTGGGTTCTAACCATGCCAGCGGCAATGCTGCTGGCGAGTGGATTTTTCTGGATCGGCACCCTCATCATCCATTGATCCAATTGAACTTAATAACGGCGCTGAGTCACTCTCCGCGCCGTTATTTTATTCCGTAGCAATCATGCCCAATCTCTCGTCGCATCGATAATTTCATTGGGGAATCGTCAATCCAAATCGTTGATCCGATACAATGCGTTGTACCACGATATTTCGAATCATTCAGCATCTTCCAAGACATTTTCAGATTTAATAAATTGCCCAGCAGATCACGATGGTGGTGCACAGCGGTCATGCTGCAGATCGCTCCTTTGTTTGCAAGGAATCCAACGTTATGCGCTACCTGAAAGAACCAGAATTCCGCCACGATAGTGCCCGCAAGATAGGTGTACTCCTGGTCAACCTTGGCACCCCCGAAGCTCCTACCCCTGCAGCAGTTAAACGCTACCTTGCTGAGTTTTTATCTGACCGGCGAGTTGTAGAAATCCCGCGCCTGCCCTGGTGGTTAATACTGCACGGCATCATATTAAATACCCGTCCCAAAAAATCAGCGGCAAAATATGCAGCCATCTGGAGCAATGAAGGCTCCCCCTTGCGGGTCTGGACTGAAAAACAGGCCAAGCTACTCAAAGGATGGCTAGGGGAAAATGTAGCAGAGCCCTTGCTTGTTGAAATGGCCATGCGCTATGGTAGCCCGTCCATTGAATCTGCAATCAACAAGTTAAAAGCCGCTGGCTGCGACCGTCTTTTGCTTGTTCCGCTCTATCCACAATATGCCGCCAGCACCACAGCAAGTGTGGTCGATGCTATGGGTAAAGTAATGGCGAAAATCCGCAATCAACCAGCACTGCGCATTGTGAAGTCATTTCACGACGACCCTGGCTATCTTTCAGCACTTGCTGCAAGCGTGCGGGAACACTGGTATAGAAATGGTCGGGGTGATCATCTATTGATGAGCTTCCACGGCGCCCCACGTTACACGTTAGAGCGCGGCGACCCCTATTTCTGCCACTGCCAAAAGACTGCTCGACTGCTTGCTGAAGTTCTACAACTGGATAAAACCGAATACAGCGTATCGTTTCAGTCGCGTTTTGGCCGAGCAAAATGGTTTGAACCCAGCACCGAAAATATGCTCAACAGTATAGGAAAAAGAAAGACGGCAAAGCTCGATGTCATCTGCCCAGGATTCGTTGCCGACTGCCTGGAAACACTGGAAGAAATCGCACTTGAAGGTAAGCAAACCTTTCTGGCAGCTGGAGGCGGGGAATATCGCTACATCCCAGCACTCAATGACCGACCTGATTGGATTGCAGCGCTTGGTCACCGTGTTTGCCTGGAGATGAACGGCTGGCTAGCAGATAGTTTTAATCCATCAACGCAAAAAAATATGGTTAATCAAACCCTTACATACGCATTGAAAATCGGTGCAAAAAAATAATCTTGGGATTTCCCCGAATTGGCGCTACACTCATCGGTAAGCTTAATCTTACAATGAAGGGGACAAAAATGGCCACACGGCTTTTTCTGGCTGAAGATGATCTGATTCTCGCAGATGCGCTTAAAACCAGCCTTTGTCAGGCTGATTTTCAAGTGGACTGTGTTAATGACGGTGCACTTGCTCTGCAAATTCTGTTGCACAACGACTATGACGTTGTCGTACTTGATATTGGGCTACCCAATATGGACGGGCTAGCTGTTTTGCGTAATGTCCGTCAGCATAAACCATCACTGCCCATCCTGATCCTGACAGCGCTTGATGGCTTGGAAGACCGCGTGGCCGGATTGGATGCTGGCGCTGACGATTACATTGCCAAACCATTTGAATTTGCCGAACTGGAAGCCCGCCTGCGCGCACTACTGCGTCGCAGCCAGATACTGCCCCAGTCTGTGCAACAACTAGGCAATCTGCGTCTCGACCGTGCAGGACAGCGTGCTTGGTGCAATGACACCCCACTGGATCTTTCTGCTCGCGAACTCACCGTACTTGAAATTTTGATGGGCAATATTGATCGTGTGGTTACAAAAGAACAGATCGTTGCCGAACTAGGTAGTGACCACGCAGAAGTTGGGCTCAATGCAATTGAGGTTTATGTTCACCGCCTCCGTAAAAAATTGGAACCCTGCGGCGTAGTAATCCGAACCATTCGCGGCTTGGGCTACCTGCTCGAAAAGCAGCAAGCAGGCATGCAGGGTGCAACGCTGTAAACCATCCCTTCGCAGGCAGCTACTACTTTGGCTGCTAATCCCGCAATTGGCATTCTGGCTAATGGGCGCTGCACTTTCCTACCAAGTCGCGCTCCATTATGCTGATCAACTGATTGATGAAAGCCTTCAACAATCAGCGCGTGCTCTTGCGGCTATGGTGCATCCTGATAACGCTTACCCCAATAGTGCGCTTTCCAAAAACGCCAGTACGTTATTGTCCGAATCCAGCGGTGAGCCTGTTTACTATTCAGCATATCTCATGCCTGGCGGGCTATTGTTTGGCAACTTGAAATTTTCCGTCCCCAATCACGGTGCAGGCCCACAACGTGTTTTTTATACCGAGCAAGTAAACGGTGAGGAACTGCGCGCCATTGCGCTGGTTCAACCCATCGATACATCAGAGGGGCGAAAATGGCTGACCGTGCAAGTGGCTAAAAGTCACGACGCACAACAGCATTTGTATCGCGATCTTTTTCTTGCCATGGTTATCCCGTTGGCATTACTTATCCTAACCACATCCGCACTCGTCTGGTGGGGGATCGGCCGCGGACTGAGACCATTCAAGCGACTTCAGCAACTTCTCGAATCCCGCAAACCACAAGATCTCTCACCATTGGATATCGGCGATGCACCACAGGAACTCGTTACCCTGTTTGGCGCACTAAATCATCTTCTGGTGAGCGCGGGTGAAAGCATTGATAGACAGCGGCACTTTATTGGCGATGCCGCGCACCAACTTCGTACTCCGTTGGCGGGACTCAAATCTCAAACCGAATTAGCCATGCGAGAATCCACTTCAGAATTTCAAAGTGAGCGGCTTGCCTTGGTTCACACCAGCGCCACACGCAGCATTCACCTTGTCAATCAATTACTCACTCTCGCAAGATCCGAACCCGGCAATCAATCAAGCATTCTGCGCGTCCACATGGATCTGGCTCGTTTAATTCGCGAACTGACGGCAGAAGCCGTGCCACGCGCCTTGGCTGCAGGCATTGATCTTGGGTGTGAAAGCACGTTGAATGAGGCTTGGATCGAGGGGAATTCAGTTCTATTACGCGAGTTGTTTGTGAACTTGGTGGAGAACGCGATCAAATACATTCCACGAGGAAGCTGCGTCACCGTCAGATTGCAGGAACAAAAAGGCCATTTCATCGTGGAAGTTGAAGATGATGGCCCTGGCATTCCAGACAGCGACAAACAACGCGTTTTTGAGCGCTTTTATCGCCGCCAGCAAGATGGCAGCGGCTGCGGCTTGGGTATGGCCATTGTCAGAGAAATCGCCGAACGCCATGGCGGTACAGTCAGCCTGCGTGACGCCATTCCACACGGGCTGATCGTCCGAATTGAATTACCCCATTAAAAAAGCACTGACACCATATTCAAGGCGTCGTCGCCGGCAAAGTCGTAACATCTAAAACGATCCATCCTAAATTCAGGGCCAGTGTCGTAGCCAAGTGCAGCAAAGTCAGGGCTACCGGCAAATAAGCCATAATCGCCAATACAACAAAAAGACGACGCTCAGCCAAAGCAGCTGCAACCCCGGCAACCAGCACACACAATCCATAAATCGCTAACGGCAATGCCAAGACCATCGCGAGGTTGTCTGGAAACAACTGTATCAAGGGTTCAAATAACTGCGCAGAACTTGCCAGCACCACCAGTGGGAATAGGCTGCCAGAAATTGGTCTTTTTAATATCCATCGCCACCAGACCATCAACCAGGTTGACATCAACATCGTCTCAACCAGGTTAAGTCCTGCAAAAAACAAAATCCTCTCCAGAATATCTGCCTGGAACTCCTGCGCAGCTAATCCTCCGACAATGCCAACCAAGAGCAACCAGGCAAGCGGCTGCCATGCGGGATAAACGTAATGCTTTAAAGGATAAAATCTAAAGCGCAGTAAATCGAGCGCATCGCGAACAAATTTCGGCATCACGAAAAAATAACCGTCTTGTTAGCGTATACAAGCACGCGATTATCCAAATGCCAACGAACTGCGCGAGAAAGCACAATTCTTTCGAGGTCTCGCCCATGCTGAACAAGGTCTTCAACATCATCACGATGGGAAATTCGAGTCACATCTTGCTCAATGATCGGCCCATCATCCAGAACTTCCGTCACATAATGGCTAGTTGCACCGATCAGCTTCACACCTCGTGCAAACGCACGGTGATAAGGTTTCGCTCCCTCGAATGCCGGCAGAAAGCTGTGATGGATATTAATAATTCGCTTGGGATATGCCGCAGTAAACTCATGCGACAACACCTGCATGTAACGCGCCAGGACGATCAGATCGACCCCTGCTGCGTCTAACAACTCCCTCTGTTTTCTTTCCGCAGCCTGTTTATTTTCTTTATTCATTTCTACAACATGAAACGGCACGCCGTAGAAGTCTGCCAAGGGTCGGCAGTCCTCATGATTGGAAATTACCAAAGGTATTTCGCAGTGCAACTCACCGCCATGGTAGCGATGTAATAAATCAGCAAAACAATGGTCATATTTCGACACAAAAATTGCCATTTTCGGCCGAGCACTTGAAAGAGCCACGCGCCAGCGCATTCCGAACCTATCAGCGATGGGCTGAAAAGCCGAAGCGAACGCATCCATATTCAAGGTGAAATCCGATAGATCCCATTCCACGCGCATCAGGAATAGCGACTCGCTATCATCTTGGTGCTGGTTGGAATCGACAATATTGGCGTTATAAGTCAGAAGAAAGTTGGCAATCGCGGCAGAGATACCCTTTTGATCCGGGCAGCTCACCAAAAGCGTGGCAGTATTTTTCATGGAATTGCGAACAGGTTGATTAACGGGTAACCGGTAATTCTAGCAGTTGCCAGCCATCCATGGCGCAAGCACTCCATATCCTTACCAAAAATCAGAGTAAAATCTGCGTCAACCACTCAAACACGACCCAAGCCCATTGCCCGCCATGTTTCACATCGTCCTATTTCAACCTGAAATCCCCCCAAATACAGGCAACATCATCCGGTTAGCCGCCAACACAGGCGCCACCCTGCATCTTGTCAAACCGCTGGGTTTTCCTCTGAATGATGCCCGGATGCGACGCGCGGGACTCGATTACCATGAATTCGCCCAGATGCGTATTCACGAATCCTGGGAGGATTGCCAGAATGAGTTGGCGGGGCACCGTTTTTTTGCCGCAACGACGAAAGGTGCAACACGTTACGATCAGGTCGCCTATGAAGAAGGGGATGTTTTTGTGTTTGGACCCGAAACGCGAGGCCTGCCGGAAACACTTTTAACCATTTTCCCACCAGAACAGCGGATACGTTTACCGATGCGTCCAGACAATCGCAGTCTGAATCTTTCCAATGCAGTGGCAATTACAATTTTTGAGGCTTGGCGGCAACAGGGTTTTTCTGGCAAGGCTTAGAAACTCGATCAGCGCTCGTCTTCCTTGCCTGAAATCCAGATTGCAACGACCAACCAAAGCGTTACCAGAAATGCGAACAGAAAGCCCAGAAAGCCCAATAGCGGCAATCCAAAGAAAGTTGGGCCTCCCCGTACTGTCGAGATAATCGCAGAGCCAATCATCATCGCGCCAGTCACAATGCCCATGGTTAAGCGATTGGCGCTGCGCGTCATTTGCGACCCAAAATGATCAAGCCGTTTCAGATCAAGATCAATACGCAAATTGCCACGCCGCGCTTGTTTGACTAGCTTGCCGATATCCTTGGGAACCCCTGCCAGCACATGTAACGCTTCCAACATGCCATCCTTACCACGCTTGAGCAACGTAGCGGGGTTGTAGCGTGCGACGATCACCTGTTTCACGAAGGGAGTTAAATGCGGCACCATCTGAAAATCCGGGTCTAGTTGCCGCCCCAAACCTTCCAATGAGATCAGAGTCTTGAACAACAAGGTGAGATCTGCAGGCAGCATCAACTCGTGCTCTCGCGATAATGTGACAATATCGTTGAGCAACGCGCCAAACTGGATTTCCTTGAGCGCTAAATTTTCATAATTGAAAATAAAATCCGCAATATCTGCAGCGAGTTTTTCCTCATCGACAACTGCATCGCCAGTCCACTCCAGTAACACATTTAGGATACCGTGCTCATCGCGCTGAGAGAGCGCAGCCAAAAGATCAACAATTTGGTCGCGACGAGGATGGGGTAACCGGCCAACCATGCCAAAATCAAGAAAAGCCACCCGATTTCCCGGTAAGTATTTGACATTACCCGGGTGCGGATCCGCATGAAAATACCCATCAATCAGCACCATTTTGAGCACGGCATTGGCACCCCGAGCGGCCAGCACCTTGCGATCCAGTCCTGCGGCATCAACTGAGGCCAACTCATTTCCAGGTATACCTCCTACGTAGCTTTGCACCATTAAACTTTCAGAGGTCCACTCCTTGTAGATATGAGGGATTTCGATTTCTTGATTGCCGATAAAGTTTTGCGTGAATCGCTCCAAGTGACGCGCTTCAGTCAAGAAATTAAGTTCTCGTTTTAGTGATTTAGCAAATTCATCGACGATCTTTCCTGGTTGATACCGACGCATTTCAGGAAATTCAAACTCAGCCAAGGTTGCAATATGACGTAATACCCGCAGGTCGGCCTCGATCTTGGGAATAATGCCTGGGCGGCGGATTTTTAAAACCACCTCTTCGCCATTTTTCAAAAGCGCGCGGTGAACCTGGGCAATTGAAGCGGACCCGATGGGCATTGGATCCAGTTCCGCGAAAATCTCCGCAGGATCACACCTCAAAACCCGTTGCAACTCAGGCAACAATTCTGAAAACGAAGTGGCTGGAGCGTCACTTTGTAGCTTCTCAAACTCAGCGATCCACTCAGGGGGAAACATATCAACCCGAGTAGCCAGAACCTGCCCTAATTTGATAAAGGTTGGTCCAAGCTCCTCAAGTACCCGACGCATGCGTACTTCTGGCTCAACTGCCTCGATTTCATGATTACCAGGGATATGCAGCAGGTCTCCCGCTTTTTCGATGCCTTTGGCCAATCCCAGCCGCTGCACCAGATTTCCCATGCCATGGCGAACCAGAATGGTAATGATGTCACGTACTCGTGGCAGATCACGGACGACGTGGAAAGTTTCCTTGAGCATGGGTCAGCCTGTCCAAGTTGAAAATGTTGATTTGATTTTAACAGGCCATCGAAACAGGCAGCGAGAACCTTGCATGCAAGATGCAATTTGATGCAAAAACGTTGTTTTTCCATAAAAAAATGATACTAATTCTTTCAACTACCAGGCGCTTAAACGTGACCCCCGTGTTTTTAAAGTGGCCATAAGTCTTTACAGTATTTGGTCGCGCCGTTACAGTTCAGCCCATGAAATTCCATCTTACTATGGCTGCACTCATCTCTGTCCTGGCCATGCACTCCCCTCATGCGGATGAACTGAATGCCTCTGCAACAGCGGGAAGCATAGACGTTACTCGACCCGCCACAAACCTTGTGCCTTCGACAGAAAGCACAGCCACTGCCGCATCAGAACCAGCGACAAAACCTCGAAAACCGGCCGCAAGTCAAACGACGCGCAAGGTGGCAACCGATTACGCACCTGCGCAGGATCTACTGCTTTCCGCCATGAGTCTGATCGGAGTGAAATATAAATGGGGCGGCAACACCCCTGAATCCGGCCTGGATTGCAGTGGGTTCATTCGCTACGTATTTCAGAACGCACTTAATATCGCACTGCCCCGTACAGCGTTAGGCATGAGCCGGACAGGTGATCCTATTGACAAAGACGAACTGAAACCGGGCGACCTGGTGTTCTTTAACACACTCAAACGCCGGTTTTCGCACGTTGGCATCTACCTGGGGGACAATCGTTTCATCCACTCCCCACGGACAGGTAGCCACATTGAAGTGTCTAACCTGGATGACAAATATTGGACTTCGCGATTTGATGGCGCCCGGCGGATGAGTGAGCTTGATAATGAAAACATCGACGTCCAGGCGCTGCTGCAGAATCGTCCGGCGCGAGCGCCATCCCAAGCCTCTGTATCGGTCTCGGCGGAAAATAAAAGTTGCCGCAAAGTCGTCTTAAAGCGCAAGGGCAAGAAAATCACCCAAACGATCTGCTCTAGCAGCAAGCCCTCTGTCGCAAAAACTGCAAGCAAAGCAAAAAAGATTGCTCACCCAACGCAAAACACTCATCGTCCAGCCAACAAGAAACCAAGTCCCTCAAAAAAGAAAAAACGCTGAGGCATAAATCATCAAGCAGCCAGAGATTCAGCTTGGTGATCAAGATGGTCGGCAGAAGCCAGCAGGGCATGCACGGCACGTTCGAACAACGGGGCATCTTCCAGAAAACGTATCCGGTTAACGGCAAAGAGCCGACGAAACGCCTTTACGCTAATCACCGAAGGGATGAGTTGGTTCTCAATACTAAGCACCAAGTTAGTCGCTGCTGGGCTTATCCAATTCAAACGCGCTCGTGTAGGTTCTCGATCCAGTGTCATTTCAATCGGGACACCACGGCGCATGCGATCAAAAATATCTTCCAGACAGATCTCCTTACTTTCACCAGACAAGGTTTTCATTGAATTTTCATCATGCTCTTCCATATCGAGAACAAGCAGATGATCCAGTGAATTCAGTTGAATCTCCATTTCATTAATGGCTTCTTCCAGTAATTTCCCATCCAGCACAGGTTGAATTTCAGCCGTATTTGGATACAAAAGTTCAGTTGGACATGCATCTACAAACTGACGGAAATGTGCATCAACAAAGCTTCGTGGAGGCAACTGTGCGGACACTGTTGTTGCACGCAAGGCATGCCGATGCGAATCCACAAGCCAGTCGATAAACACTTGCCGCTCTGGCGCCGTCCAGCCCAACAAGGTCAAGCCTTCACGTAGCATATTGAGCAAAACAGGTATCAGTCCGAATAATTCTTTCCGGTCATTTTCATCCGGTTTTGGCGCGATACTCCAGATCAAATCAGGCACCAGAAGCCGGAACGACTTGGCCTGATCCGGATCGGTGCGACTGGAGCGTTCAATGACCCGCGCCCAGGTATTAACCAAGAAATCGTGCAAATAGTCGTCAACTTTCAACGTGGACAATGCATTGGCAATCATTGCCGTCGTACGGGCAAATTCAAGTGTCCTGTTTTCGACTTTTTCCACTACGGACACAGCACGATCGATCTGCGAGTCAGCCTTGCGCAACTCCCTGGCCGCAAATTCGTCAAACTCGTCCAGCATCTGGGAAAACAGGGATACATCCCCGGTTAAATCCGAAAGGAGTTCCTCTACAATGCGACAGATTTCCGTGGTCACCCGTTCTCCATCTGGATCCTGTTCTTGCAATGCCTGCACGATGGAGCCAATCCGATTGACCAGCATGCGCGCCGGATGATTTTCCTGCGTAAAAAGAGCAGGGTCATGCAACGCAACTTTCAATACAAGGAACTGCAAACGCCCTAACTGAGCGCGAACCTCCGCGGGCACTTCCGTATCACGTAGGATAAATTCAAACAACATTGCCACTATGTCGATGATCATCTGTTCATCGGCATCGCGACTCATCTCGCTAAGTTCATCCCGACGTTCCAAAATAAGATTACGTATCCCGCCCTCTTCGGTCAGCATCCCTGCCGCATCAGGGATGCTTGATTGCTGGAATAAATGAATGGAATTAACTAGCGTAGAGGCCGTATTGTCTATGGCGAAACTATCCGATCCTTGCGAGTTTAAAGTGCTCGGATAATGGTCTTCGGAATGAAGACTGTTTGAAGAAAAGAAATTGCGCAACACGGTACCCACAGCTTGTGCTTCAGTCAGCCATCCTTTTTTCGGTTCAGGTGCATATTGTTCTACATATGAAGAACCAATGGACATACCATCAGCCATCACATTCCGAGAG